>CAYZYB010000035.1:0-13210 GCA_964481505.1 uncultured Planctomycetaceae bacterium
GAGAAGAATTTACAATTCTGATGCCAAGAACGACAATCGACGAAGCCGAAGTGAAAGCAGAACAGTGTCGTCTTGCTATCCGGGAATTGGAATTCGATGTACTTTCGATCACTGCGAGCCTTGGGGTTTCAGCGCTGTGTCAGAATCCACATTCCCCACAGGATCTGATGGATCAGGCAGACAAATGTTTATATGTTGCTAAGCGACACGGTCGCGACCAGGTCGTGCGTTTTGATCAGGCACAGGAACAGATCGCAGGGCTTAGTGACGAAATCGCTCCAACCCGAGAAGAAGAAATCAACGAAGCCGCCTCTGCCATTCCATTCCAGGCAGTAGCCGCACTGACATCAGCATTGGCCCATCGCGACCATACATCCGCGATCCACAGCCGCCGCGTCGCTGACTTGTGTGTTGCTACGGGCGAAGGGCTGTTAACGCTCCGAGAATGCTACGTTCTCGAAATCGCTGCTCTGTTGCACGACATTGGAAAAATCGGCATTCCGGACGCAATCCTTAACAAGCCAGGCCAACTCACCGAAGCCGAACGTAACGTCGTCCTCACATACAACCGCATGGGCGTCGACATGGTTCGCGCGTCTTTCGGAGCTGACGTGCTCACGGAAATCATGGAACAACATGTCGTGTACTACGACATGAGTAACGCGGAACGCGGAGCGGGACCAGGAAACCAACCGTCGATTGCATCGAGGATTCTGGCGATCGCCAATGCTTTCGACACAATGACGTCCGAATCTTCTTATCGCGAGGTGATGACGCGTTCTGAAGCTTTTGCTGAATTGCGGCGCTGTGCCGGCACGCAATTCGATCCCGAACTTGTGGAGAGGTTCATTGCGGCGGTCAAGGTGCGTTCCCAGCAGAGTGACGATGATACGCCTGAGATTTCACGAGAATCAGCCCTTCACATCGGCATGATATTAGAAAAACTGGTTACAGCTCTGGACGAACAGGACATTCCACGGCTCCTGGACATCACCGCAACGCTTCAGATTACCGCCACGACGCACGGCCTTCCGGACATCGCAGTCAACGCTCAACATCTGAACCAAACGTTGAACGAAGAATATGACGAAATCGACGTCATGCAAATGGCGGGCGAACTGCTCGACAGGTGCCGCGCTACTCAAACAACGCTGTTGAATGCAGGTGCCACCGCACCCGCCTAAACCGCCGGCTCAAAACAAGCTGTGGAAGATTCCTTACATCAAATCGGCCTACCGCAGAGTTTGTAGCCATGCCACAAGGTCAGCGATTTGTTGTGGCGACAATGCCTCATCGAGTCCCTTCGGCATCACTGAAACCGTACTCGGCAGCAGCTCGTCGACATCATCACGGCGCACTGTGACAGGTTCGCCAATCGTCTGTTGAATCGTGATTTCGTCAGCAGCATCTCGGATCACGAGGCCGGAATATGCCCGGCCGTCTACAGTCAGCAACGAGTACGGTTCATACTGCCGAACCAGAGTGGCTGATGGAAAGAGGATGGATTCCAGCAAATCCTTCGGAGCTCGATTTGCACCAATGGTTGTCAAATCCGGGCCAATACGTTTTCCTTTATCACCAACAACATGACACGCAGCACAACGTGCTTTTTCACTGAAGAAAACTGTTCTTCCGTGCCTTGGATCACCGCTCTTCAGCATGCCAACCAGTCGATCCAGCCTGGCTACCTTTTGTTGCTCTGCCACCTGCAACCGATCCAACAACATGTTGGCACGACCATGTAATTCCTGTGGGAAACGCTTGATCACTTCGGAAACTTCAAGCATCGGCAAAGTGTGAAAGCTGCGTGCGTTTTCGATGTTGTCAAGAAATGTCTTCGCCAGATCCGGCTTGAGGGTACGTTTGAAGAGTCGCAGAAGATCGAGAAGCTGTTGCGGTCCGGCCCCCCTGAGTATTGAAGCGACCTGTGCCAATTGCGGAGCCGTTAAGCCGCAGCCCGTGATGATCTCTGTGGCCGCGTTCCTTTCTGTAGGACTTCCGCTCTCGATGGCATCCAGTAAGAATTGCAGCCGATCAGAAGGCAATTTACGATTGATTTTGCTGAGGCCCTTCAACGCTGCAAAACGATCCTCAGTGTTACCGTTTTTTTCGTTGAACATCGTCTCCAGAGCCTTCGTTAGTAACGGGCTGCGAACAGCTGCTGCAGACAGGATGGCAGAATGCCGCAGTTCCGGTGAATCGGACTGCATAGCTTTTTGCACCACACCAACCAGCGAAGCATTGTCGCTGACGGCTGACGTTGTTCCGATCATCTGAAGGAATCGCTGAGTCGCAGCAGGGCTTTCCGGAGCAGCAGAGAAACTATCCACAATCGATGAGACGAACACATCATCTGTCGCGAACACCTGCAACAAGGCGATCGCCGCGGACTGTGTATTATCGCTGGCTGCCATGTCACCAAAGTGAGTCGCCGCGAGTTTTCGAAGGGCAACATAGTTTGTGCCGTTTGACTGTCTATCTAGTTTTTTCACCTGAGACGAAAGCACTTTCGTCGCGGATGCACGGATCTCGGGGCGTGCCGATTGCAGTAGCTGTTTCAGATCCTGCGTAGACAGGCCACGTTCCGTGAGCTGATTAGCAGTGATGACAACATTCGCTGTAGCACGAGAAGAATTCAAAAATTCCGACGACAGCGGCGGGAGACTTTTATTCTCAAGCAACGAGTACAAAAACGCATGCTCTTCTTCGCGGTCGACGGGCTCCGGCCAATCGCCGGGAATGTCTTCGACCAGAAGTTTCTGAAGCCAGGCATCACCTTCCTGTTCGTCACCACTTTGAAGAAGCTTATCCGAAAGCTGCAACCGTCCCATAAGATTGTAGATTTCGCGGCGCACAGACGGGGAGGCTTCCGCGCGAAGCAGGGCGGAAATCCGCCGCGACAAAACCCCTTTGTCATGAAGTTCCTCATGCACGCAGAGTGCGTTTAGGCAATGCCAGGCGGACTGCCGTATCCCGGCGTCGCGGTCGACAAGAGCGTTTGCGAAGACATCAAGTGTGGCAGATGTCGTACCCGGAACGCTGGCAAGAATTCGGCAGGTTGCCCACAAGGCGCCGCGGCGAGCGAAAATGTCGCCGGTGCGAATCGTGGTGGCCAGAGTTGGTAGCATTTTCTGACCACGCTGAACACATTGCTGAATCGCCTTTTCACGCACAGCAAATCGAGTGTCTTTCAGGTCCTTCATCAGCTGCGGGCTGGACCTTCCTGGCCAGTCGATCCAGTTGCCGCGGGGGTCAGGTAGGGTCGTCATGTTATCCCGGCGAATGCGATAGATTCCACCGAGTACATCAGGCTTAGACATTTGTGACGTCGGGCAACCGCGATAGAACCAGCCACCGGTATCTACAACCAGCAGACTTCCATCAGCATCTTCGATAACGTCGGTGGGATGAAAATCGCGATTGCTGCATGACAGGAATTCTCGCTCCGTCGTTGTAAAGGTGCTGCCGCTGCGTTCCAGTTCCAGCCGAACAACCTTTCCAGGATTGAATTCTGTGGCAAAGAAATTGTTACCCCAGTGGTGATCCATGACTCCGCTTCGGTACCGCGTTGTACCGGAAATCGCCACGTGTCCGAACTTATGAATGGGGCCCAACAAGTCGCCGGTAGTCCTGAGTTCGTCGAGCACGGCTTCACGATGCGGGTAAGTGCCGCCATGTTGCCAATGGACCAGGGCGTCAACTCGAGGGCGAGTGTAGAGAATATTGACCGTCCCAATGATGTCTCCGTCTTCTGTAAAGTCGACTTCCACTGGATTATCCATGCCACCGCCGCTATGAATGCGAACGTCACTGCCATCTGGCTGGCAACTAAAAATATAGGATCCCTTCCGCTTACTGGTTACGTTGCCGTTTTCGTCTTTGAACTCGTGCCCATGGTATCCGTCACACCAATACAGCCGTCCGGTCGGGCTTAAGAAACAACCGTGAATACTGGCAGCGTTTCCGGTGTATCCAAAGCTATCGACGATCACTTCGCGTTTGTCTGCCACGCCGTCGTCATCGGTGTCTTCGAGTCGCCAGATGTTGGGAGGCGACGCGACAAACAACGCACCGTCATGCCAGGCCGCTCCCATTGGGAATGTCATTTTGTCTGCGAAAACCGTCGACCTGTCAAATTTCCCGTCACCATCCTGATCTTCCAGCAGGTTGATACTGTTGGGCAGGTTTTCTTCGAGCTCCGTGTTCGACATATTCACCCCCGCATTGTCACAGACATACAGTCGACCGGAATTATCGAAGCACCCCATCGTGGGATGAGTCACCATGGGAGGGCCGGCAACAAGCTCTGCACTGAAACCTTGGGGCAAAATGAATTGGTGCGCGATGAAATCCTCCGGCGTGGGCGGCGGCGATACGGGTTCCTGCTGCGCCGCTTCTTCTTCCACCCCGTCGTAAATCACGGTTTGTGAACCGCCGCCGTTGTACAGGTCGTACTTCGGCGATGCATGCCTGGTGAAGAAATCTTCAAGCCGCACTTTAAGCAACTTCTGCTTCACACTGTGTCGATCATCTCCGTACAGATTATGGAATTCTGTCGGATCATTTTTAAGGTCGTACAATTCGTGAGGACCGTTCGGAAAACGATAGGTGAACTTCCAGTCGTGTGTTCGGACGCATCGTAGAGTTTCGAACTCGTAGAAGATGGCTTCATCAACATCGACTGGCGAATCATCGCTGGCCGCATCCGGACCAAGCTGCGACAAAAAACTTCTTCCGGGAGAAGCTGGCAGGGCTGCAGGGTCACGATCCCAGGGCGAAGGCAGCCCAACGTGCTCCAGCAGCGTTGGCATGATGTCGTAATTCGCCACAAGTTGTTTGCTGCGACGACCGGACGCAACCTTGCCGGGGTGTCGCCAGATCATCGGAATCTTCATCATGCCATCAACCGCAGCTGTGGGTCGAGTGTGATCTCCCATTCCAAAAAAACCGCCGTGACCCCCGACCCAGCCCTGATCCGCCAGGAAAACCACCACTGTATTGTCGTCAAAACCATGAGCCTTCAATGCCTCCATTACCGTGCCAACTCCGTCATCCACACCACTGACTTCTGTCGCAACGCGCTGAATCGAAACGGGATTATTTTGATAGTCTCGATTGTGGAGCTGCCACGGATGCGCCGGTTCGCGCGGAAAAGAAGGTAGCTCTTTGCCACGATAGAAATCCGCGTGACGATTCTTTCCTTCGCGCAACAACAATCGACTGAGTGCATATGGCCCGTTGTAAGTCAGCATCAGGAAAAACGGTTTCGCCCGTTCTTCCGCTCGCTGCTTGATAAATTTGACAGCATGATCTGTCCAGAAGTCGGTGAGATACTGCGGTTCTTTTCGTTGCCTGCCGTTCTCAATAATTGTGGCGTCGTAGAAGGTGCTGGTCCCGCCATGCGGCGTCGTGATCCAGTAATCATCGAAGCCTTCCTGCGGTGTCATGTTGCCGCCAAGATGCCATTTTCCAACGAGACCGCAACTGTATCCAGCCTTGTTGAGCTCTTTGGGCAATGAAGCGAAGTCGCTCAATGTGCAACGTGCATCGGGGCCCGTCTGAAGACGTCCACCTCGTAGAAAACAATGCACACCATGCTGTGATGGAATCAGCCCGGTCAGCACGCTCGCTCGGGTCGGTGAACAAACGGGGTTACTGGCGAACGCATTGTCGAACAGCGTTCCTTCATCAGCAAGGCGATCGATATTCGGTGTGCGAATATCTTTGTTGCCGTAGCAGCCGAGCGTCCATGCACCGTGGTTGTCCGTCATGATCATGACAACGTTTGGCCGAGAAGAATCTGCAGCAACAGCTATGGAGCCTGAAACTCCCACAACGAGACAGATTACGGCGGGAAGCAACCACGCAAAATAAGCACGCATCAAATCTCTCCGGGCGTATAGGGCAGGGCAACCACCCATTGTGACAAGATGACGGTCCATTCGGCAACCAACAAATATCAAGCCACGGAAGATCGAGCCAGCATGAACAGGTTTCGGCATCGCTCAATCATTTTCCGCAGACAATGCTTCGCAGGGTGTAGTCGCAGTGGGTTGCGAAATTGGGGAGGGTGCCGACGTTGGAGCGAGGCACAATCGCGTCCCCGGGGTTTCCTTCACAAGCTCAGTCCAACCTCGGCCACCCATTTCAAACGCAACTGTTTGATATCCCCCGCTTGCCACGGCATGACGTGGCAAGATTGACAATCCAGGCTTCGTCCTACAGTATTCGCGCTTGATGGCCAACAATTCGAAGCGATAACCGACAGTCTTCCCGCAACGCAGCAGCGCGTTCAGGGAAGATTGCAACCACCACAATGAATATCATCTATGATCGCAGGGCAATTTACAGAACGTCGCCGGATTGAACTCGTACAGGTGGACGAGCCGACGCTGCCGGTGGGTGATTCCGGACAGATTATCTTTCAGCCGGAACTGACATGTCTTTGTGGCTCCGATTTGCCATTCTTTGACGGCGATTTTGAAGGCCATGTCATCGAGTATCCGCAGCCAATTGGAATGTCGCTGCACGAAATGGTTGGGACTGTAGTTGATACCAACGGCTCGAAATGGAATTCAGGCCAGCGAGTCCTTGCTGTCCCTGTCAATCAGCAAGGGTTATACGAAAGGTACGTGCTATCCGAAGACCGCGTGGTCGCTCTGGACGACCGGTTGACAGATGAGATCGCTTTGCTGGCGCAGCCCTTCGGCACCGTCGTTTGGGCGCTGATGAAGCTTCCCAACATGATCGGCAAAGATGTCGTCGTCCTGGGACTGGGACCGATTGGCCAGATGTTTATAGCAGGGCTTCGAAACATGGGTGCCCGAAGAATCATAGGCATTGATCCGGTACCGGAACGAACGGCACTGGCAAAAACCATGGGAGCGACTCATGTTGTAACGAGCGTCGGCAGAGAAGCAGAGGCTGACGTCCGCGCGATACTGGATGGCAACCTACCGGAAATCGCAGTAGAAGCCGTTGGGCACCGAGCTCAAGCATTTAACGATGCCGTCGCATTGACGCAGGATTGTGGAACGATCCTCTACTTCGGCGTCCCGCCGGATCCAACGGACGGCGTTGAGTTGAAGGCTGCGATGTTGAAAAATCTGATCGTTCGTACAAGCCTGCACCCTGACTTTGAAGACACCTTCCCACTTGCGATGCAGTGGCTTGGCGAACAACGCGTAGACCTGTCTCCTCTGTTGACTCACCGATTTTCACTGGCGGAGATTCAATCGGCATTCGATGTGTTTCGTGATCGCCGCGAAGGGGCCATCAAAGTTCTGGTAGAGTTTCCGGCGCTGAACGAAACCTGATTCCGTCGTCAAACGGTAAGAAGGCGAATTCATGACACCGAAGAGCAGCGTTCACGAACGAGACCGAAAACGTATCGAGCAATTCGTTGGGCGGGCGTTGGAGCTTTGGAAGGTATCACAGAGTGCCGGAGAGGAAATCCGTGATTGTCCAGCAGATGACGCCGCGCACTTTCTTGAGCTGAAATCAGGAGCCGCTGTCAGCTTGACGCTTCCTGGTCTCTCACTGAAAACATTCGTCCGCTGGCTTGGTCGCCGAATCATCTGGTGGCCCAACGGGATCGAGTATCGTCGCCGTATCTCCATCATGTCGTCTCGCCTGCCGCGACGGAAAGATCTTCATCAGCACTGGTTCGACGCACTTCGAACGGCTGCAGTGCAGGCCGATCCCGAGACCGAGTGCTTCGTTACGGTCCACTCAACAACCGCTGCGGACGCCGTGAGTCGTGCTGCCGCCCTTTTTCGACTGCCGCTATTGCAGGTTGAAATCTGTGAGCAATCAGAAGATCAACTGAATTCTATCGCAGTCTGGCTTCATTCGGAGTCGGCAACATCATCCTCAAATCTGCCGCTCGGAAGATCAGCCATTCTGTCTGCTGCCTACACGGGAGACTCCGAAACGTCCTTTCCTTTCAGTCAGTCAACGCGCGACTCAGCGCTGGCCTGTGCCGGGCAACGAATCCTGTCGTTGAGTTGCCGCGAGGGAGGAAACGTACACGCGATCCTCCAACGGCGATTGGCAGATCGACCGATTCCCCCGGTGCTGATACTGCGTAACGAAAATGACAGGACAAAATCATCCATCCCCGAACTTCAAGCCGCAGGGGCTGTGCCCTGGCTGCTTCACGGTTCGGAAAGTGAGCCTTCAAGCTCGAAATCCACAAGTTCGAAGCGTGGAGTATTGAGCCAAAGCAGCAATCATGAAGTGACGAATCTGGAAGGACCATTGCTGCAACCAGAGGACTGGCTGTGCCATTGGACTCGCGAATGCGCCGGACCGTGGCCAGACGAATCCAACGACGACTATCTTGACGCATTGATCTTAAACTGCCCGAGCGCTGATCACTCAGCAGTTGCGGCACTTATGCGAATTGTTGAAACCGGCATTCTGTTGCCATCTCAGCTTTCACGCAACAGCGTGTCATTTACCCAGGTGCCGCTCTCACAATTCCGTTCGCATCGCGTCTACCGTCGACATCTCCGGCGTTACGACTTCGAACCGTGGGGCATCGCCGTTAAGCAGATCGCGCTTGCTCAGCTCGGATGCCGTCCCGTCAAATATTTCCAGCAGGAAAATGACACTCAGGACGATGGTCCAGACTGGCATCTGCAACCGGCAACCGACGCATCGCATCGAATCGACTGGACGCGTGAACGCGAATGGAGATTGCCTGCCGCGATACACCTGAGCGACATTAGCAAGGAAGACGTTGTTGTGTTTGTAGACACGATTGCCGAAGCCAAAGTGCTTGGCAATGTGTCTCCGTGGCGAGTGCTGACTGTACCGAACGCAGGAGATGCAACCTGACAGCGGCGGCTGCCGGTGTCGCCTACCAGTCAATATCTGTGCGGGTGTGAATTCTATCGGCAACGTCCGAAACATGTGGATTGCCGACGGTCATACGAGTCAGAATTGACTCTACCTGAACTTCTGATATTTCGCAGGCGATTGAGATGCTGGAATTCTGAGTCGACCGAACCACCACACAGTCACCGAAAGAATCTTTCAGTTTCTGCTGCCATTCGTCTGTGTTCAGAGTCGACGGCATCTGTGCAAGCACTCGCCGCCTGCCACCGGCATTGCGATAAAACGGCCATGCTTTCATAGGAAACTCGGTCGGCTCGACGCCCGACTGAGTCTCTGTTGCGGCAGAACCATCTGACTTCGCAACAAGAAACCGCTGCGCCAACGTCATTAACTCGGACGCGAAAACGGCATTCTCTGGATCTTTCGCAGCGTAATCAGACAACATTGTCGGAACCGTCGACCGAATGTATTTATCGAACGCATCCACCACCGGTTGCGGACTCGCCTCACTGGTCGACTGCGAATCTACAACACCTTTGGCAGCACTTTCAACGTTCAGTCTTAAAGAAGCCAGGCTTGCTGAAACTGTATTTGCGGCTTTCAGGATAGTGCTTACGTGATTTACGAAGCACTGATGGATCGTTTGATAAGCAAGCATAATACAGTATTGCTTGCAGAAGTTGGTAACTTCGTCTGCCGAAGAGAATCCTGATTCTGCTTCGCCGAATTCGGTTAAGTCATTGAAAGCACTCTGGACTTTCCCCAGTAATACTTCGCAGCCTTGCTGAGTTTCAAACAAAGACTCTACCGTGTACTTACATGCCGCTGACGCTCCATTGAGCCGGTGCGGCGAATCGAGTAAGCCGTATAGGTGGGCCTCTACTGCCTTCTGGCAACTACCTGTCACTACAGAAAGCCTGGATTGGACGTCAGAAATAATGCTATGCAGGCTGGGAGAATTGCCGTCGTGCTTTTGTGATAGCTGTTGTGACAGGAAGTCCAACACCTGACCACGTGTGACACTATCTAAATTGTGTTCACTGTCTAATCGCAGGTTTACATCAGCAGCGTACGCTTCAATATTCCTGCCCACCTCTCCCCGCAGCAAACTAACGACTTGCTCGGACAATGTGCCATGAGTCAGGTTAAGCTCAGTCAACAGCGTTTCTGTGTCCGTGAGTTCAACCGGCAACTCCGTCTGCTTTTCGACATCCGTCCGCGCGACATGACCGCCCCAGCTTTTGAGCAACTCCGCAGTTAGATTTCCGGCTTCTTCGGTAGCAACACTCAACGTCGTCGAATCCAGCGAGTCAACTCCAAGCACACTCAATTGCGGATCAAGAGTTGCCTCTTCGTTCGATGCCTGTCGCCATTCGCGAAAGTCAAGCTGCGCAGCTGTTGTAACGAGGTTGAATAAATGCTCACCAATACTCTGCGTCCGGTTCAGGAAACC
This sequence comes from uncultured Planctomycetaceae bacterium, assembly GCA_964481505.1. Taxonomy (GTDB): domain Bacteria; phylum Planctomycetota; class Planctomycetia; order Planctomycetales; family Planctomycetaceae; genus Fuerstiella. The sequence continues at coordinate 10,295 of CAYZYB010000035.1, forward strand.
ATCTTCATTGAGACCATCGCCAAAATGAACAAGCGACACGTTGTCAAATGGTGCGACGTCGGCCTGAACACCAGCTTTTTCGAAGCCTCGCTTTGAACCAAGCCCAGGAGTGGAAAGGTGTCGTAATTCTCTAAGTGCACAAACGGTGTTTGCTTCCTGCAGTTCTGCCACGTTACGTAACACCGAAGTGCCGTGCATCAAAACTCCATTAACCTGCCCGTCTTCGATCCCCGCCAAACGCAGAGCGTGCTTTACCATCAACCCAACGTCAGACAGTGCACCGCTGCTGGTACCGCCGGAAGTAGCCGCCACCACGTAGACGTCAAGTCCATGATCTGCAAGCGGGAACTCTGTGAGACCGCTTGCAGCTTCGCGAACTTCGTCGCTGAACACTTCGGTAAGTAATTCGCTTAAACGCTCTGCTACTGTCTGCTTATGGTCGCAAAGAGCAAGGCGTCCCAAAGGACGAATGCCATCGACTTTTCCGGTTCGCGGAATGTTGAATAACCATCTCCGACTAAGCCATGACAGATCGAGCTCCGATGCGGATCGGTAGTCATTTGATGATCGCAAGGGAATGGCCAGCGTTTCTTCGGCAGCCAGACCGACCTCATCGCCCGCGAGTTTTAGGTCTGTCAAAGTGTCGCGGTCTGTGTCGAGTTGCAGAATAGGAAACGGACACGCCTGTGATTCAGACTTTGCGACGATTCTGTTCTTGAAGCTCTTTAGTACCAACCCTGCTAACCCGCCCACTCCAATGACAACTGATGAACGCAACGCAGCGTTCTCCGTTGATGCAGGATTGGCAGCCACAGGGGTCGACTCCACCTTCGGCACGACAGCGGCCGAATCGCCCAGCTGAGTCTTTAAGAGTTGGGTCGCGGAGACATCCGTCGCATCAGTGCCCTGAATGAAAGCGACATTCTTCGATCGACTGACTTTTCGACGTGAGAGTTCGTCGATGAATTGACGACAACTGTCGAAGCGAGAGTTTATGTTTTTGGAAAGAGCACGCGCGATCACTGGGCGATCGATCGGCTCAAGGAAGGTAAGGTCCGGTTGACTGCGCAGGTGTTGAGCCGTCAGCTGTGCCGCTGTACGCCCATTAAAGGGCGCATTTCCCGTCAGCATCAGTTGGTAGACGACAGCAAGGCTGTACTGATCGCTTGCCCTGCCGGGACGCCCTTCAAACAACTCCGGCGCCGCGAACATCGGAGTGAATCCGTTGAGTACAGAGACGTTGGTTGTGCTGATATCCTTAGCCAATCCAAAGTCACCGACCTTCACATGGCTACCCTGGAGCAGCAGGTTATCCGGCTTAATATCCAGGTGCTGCAGGTTATGCTGCTCAGCCATAAAGTCGAGAGCATCCGCCGAATCGCGGAGATACCCCAGAAGCTCGTCTCTGGGAATGCCCTGTTTGCCTTCACGACGACAGGCTTCAAATCGTTCGGACAGGTTGCCATCTGCAAGCTCCGTGACGACGATCAGTCGGGAATTGACAACTTCAATTCGCTCAATACTAAGTAGAAACGGATGCCGCAGATCGCGCATACGTTCCAGCGACTTCAATTCTGCGGAAGCATGATCGCCGTCGCGTTCGCCATAGAGAATCTTTACCGCTTTTGGCAATCCGCCAGGCCCTATCGCCTTCCAAACCTCACCGTAGCCACCTGCTCCGAGACGTTCGGTGAGTTCGTAGTCGGCCATCTGCAGGCCGCCGAGCGATTGAATCGCATCAGTAACTCCGCCAGCCAGATCGTTAGCCAACATCTCTGTCGTACTTACTTGCTCAGTCTTCATGATGACTCACTCCTTACGCCCTTGGCAAGGTTCCTGGTTTCGACTTCAGTGAAGAAACCTGCCGCCACTCGGTCGAAGTAGTCCGGCAGCATTTCAAATGCAAGATCGTTGTAGGCGCAATAGTGCTTCACCTGCAGCAGCAGGTCACGAGCGTGACAGCGTCGCAATGGGCGATTTTTGGATCTGTAGTAGTTTTCCAGCAAATGCTCGACCGCGTCCGGATCGAAGAAGCATCCAGTCGATTGTGCGGCGATCTGAAACAGGCAATGAAATTCCTGCTCGTCGGGATCCTCCAGCTCGATGCGGTACGGAATGCGACGCAGAAATGCCTCATCCACGAGGTCCGCCGGTTCGAGGTTTGTGGAAAAAATGATCAACTGTTCGAAGGGAACCTGGAGTTTCTTCCCTGTCGGCAACGTCAGGAAGTCGTGCTTGTTCTCCAAAGGCACAATCCAGCGGTTTAAAAGTTCTTCAGGCGAAATTCTCTGTCGACCAAAGTCATCGATCAGCAGGCATCCACAATTACTCTTCAGCTGCAGCGGCGCTTCACTGACGTTCGAGACCGGGTCGTGTCGAATTTCGAGGCTGTCGAGAGTTAGTTCGCCACCCACCACCACCGTCGGTCGTCGGATTCGTACCCATCTCTCATCATGACTCGTGTTATTCGCCGACTGATCAACCGCATGATGATATGCGGGATCGAAGAGTGTGATAATTTGCCGCCCATCAATGATCGCGTGTGGGAGCCATATTTCCTGCCCGAAGCAACTAGTGACTCGTTGAGCCAAAGTTGACTTGCCGTTTCCCGGAGCTCCATAAAGAAACATCCCGCTGCCTGAATTGACCGCTGGCCCCAGAACGTTGAGTAGCTCACTGGAGATGGAGATATCCTGAAAAGCGTCTGCAAGTTCAGCGCGACGGATCGGTTCATCGCCGACAGCCTGAGCTTCTACGCTGATGATGTAGTCATTGATTGGAACGGGGGCTGGCCCCACATACGAACATTCGGCGTGAAAACTCTGAGCTCGCTTTCGCCCTTCATCAGACAGGCAATAGACATAGTCGTTAAAGCTGCTGGCGCCCGCATGAGTTACTAATCGGCGGGTACGAATG
>CAYZYB010000036.1:0-13206 GCA_964481505.1 uncultured Planctomycetaceae bacterium
GGTTTGGTTGAACACGTTCCGTGAGTGGTTTCTAAACGTCAGTATTCCTTGGTTAGCTCAGATGGTTAGAGCATCAGGCCATTAACCTGACTGTCACGGGTTCGAATCCTGTACCAAAACCGCTGACCGAAGGGTTGGCTCCAGAGATTACCAAATCTCACAAGAAGCCGAAAGAAGGCAGGCGGTTGTCTGGCCAGTCTGGTGGATTTGCGTTTGACGGACTGCTTGCAGTCTTCATTTTGCAATTCTCCAGGCAGCATGTCCGAGCGCTTTGCAGTTGGCGGATACCGTGTTCGCGGTGTCACGACGAACCGCTGTGTTGATGACAATGTGGTTGTGATCTTTCTTCGGAAACTCACGACTGCAGCGGAGTTAGCATCGCCTGCTGTTGTGAAAGGCGGTCACTTAAGTCAACTCCGCGTTTTTTGCGTGTGGTCCGCGAACGTCCTGCCTTCGGACGGTGTCTTCTTTCGAACGCTTTGTCCATCTCTTGCTAACACAGCGATGGATTTTATTCGCCTGTGGTTTTGCAGGTCGAGCTGCGAATTTTCGCGGCGTAGTTTTTGTTTGGGAGGTTCCCATGTTGTTCAAACGATACAAAGTTCATTCTTACGAAGTTGGCCTGCTGTTTCGCGACGGCGAATTCGAGGGTCTGCTGAATGAAGGCGTACACCGCTACTTCGATCCGATGCGTCGTATCGAAGTTGATATTGTGTCTCTGCGGGAACCATGGCTTGTGCACGAAAAACTGGACCTGATTGTGAAGTCGGGTGTGTTGGAAGACCGTGCCGTTGTGCTTGATCTGAAGGATCATGAACGCGCCCTGGTGTGGCTGGACAATCGGTTCAGTCACGTTTTACCAGCAGGCCAGTATGCCTACTGGACGGGGCACAAAGACGTTCGCGTTGAAGTTCTGGATGCTCGACAGACTCAGCTGCAGCACCCGGAATTGCGGATGATCGTACGGTCTCCGCTGGCTCAGCAGTTACTGGATGTCAAAACTGTCAGTCGTGACAGTGCTGGTGTTTTGTTTATCGACGGGAAGTACGTCGATACTCTTACACCGGGGCAGTACGCCTTCTGGAAGTCTCCGGCGGATGCTTCGGTTGTTGACGTTGATCTACGGGAAACCGTGGTTGACGTCAGCGGTCAGGACATCATGACGGCTGACAAAGTGACGCTGCGGTTGAATGCGGTTGTAACCTGCCAGGTCAGTGATGCTCGTCGTGCGGTGACGCAGACGGACGATGTTCGACAGGCGCTGTATCGTGAAACTCAGTTGGTGCTGCGGGCTCTGGTTGGAACTCGCGACCTTGACGATTTTCTATCTGACAAAGACGCAGTTGCGTCTGAAGTGGAAGAAAATGTTCGACGTCGAGCATCCGCGCTGGGATTGACGATTGCTTCCGTCGGGATCCGAGATGTAATTCTTCCGGGTGACATGAAGGATCTGATGAACCGCGTGACGGAAGCTAAGAAGGCTGCTGAAGCCAACTTGATTTTCCGTCGCGAAGAAACGGCCGCGATTCGGTCTCAGTCCAACACAGCGAAGCTGCTGGCGGACAGTCCGATGTTGATGCGACTTCGAGAGCTGGAAGTTCTGGAAAAAGTTGCATCAGCCGGCAAGCTCAACATTGTTCTCGGCGAACGCGGTGAGAACGAAAAAGGACTTGTCGACAAAGTGGCTGGTCTGCTGTAGAGCAGGCCCTCAAACCAGACGATGCATTGAAGGCCGACTTCTCGTAAGTCGGCCTTCTTTGTGTGTGCCGGCAGAAATCCTCAATTTGAGTGTGTAAGTCCACTGCTCAACTGGATATGGATGAAAAACCGGCGAATCGGAGCGTCGTCGTTGTGTGGAGCGTCTGAAGGATGTCAACCATTCGAACCGTGGTGGCATCGGGCCATGGGGCCTTATGCTTCAGAGGATGCGAAAATTTTCTTAAGAATGCCTGCAACATTTTGCAGACCCCACCGACCACACTTCCGGAAACAGTGATTTGCTGGAAATTGCTGTGTTTCTGAAACGTTTGGCCGAGCCTAGTTCGGCGTTTTGGGGAGTGTCGAACATGTTACGCTGGATGAAATATACGGTTGGAACTGTTTTTGTTGTCGCAATCGCCGGTGTCGTTTTGCTGGGAACGAACTTCAGCAGTTATCTCCGGACGACCACCAGGGCCGCTCAGGAAGCTGTGCAAAACTCTGTGCCGGTGGAATTTGAGCTGCGGAGAGCAAGTGACATGATCGAAGCCATTCTGCCTGATTTGCAGACACAGGTGCGAATGATCGCTCAGGAAGAAGTCGAAATCGCGGCCCTGGAAACAGATATCGCCGATTCACAGAAGCGATTGACCAGCGAAAAGAACACTCTCAGTTCTCTGCGCGGGAAAATGGATGTCGTTCAGGTTTCGTATCGCGTACGTGGCCGACAGGTCGGACGCCAAGAACTTACGGACCAACTCCATCAGCGGTTCGAACGCTTCAAACAGGGAGAACTCGCACTCGCGAGCAAGCATCGGCTTCTTGAAAAACGCCACGATGGTTTGCATGCCGCCCTAACAAAGCTGGATAAAATGCGAAATCGCAAATCAGAACTTGAACAAAAAGTTGAAGCTCTGGCCGCTCAGCATCGATTGGTGCAGGCCTCTCGTATCGAAACTGGAACGTTGATCGACGGCAGCCAGCTGTCGGAAGCCGATCAGTTGCTGCAACAGATCGAAACTCGCCTTGCTGTGGCTCAACGTGTGCTGACTTACGAAGAGGATCTGTTTACGACGTCGGCAACGGAAGCCATGGTCAACGAAGAGCAGTTACTGTCAGCCGTGGACGACTATTTTTCGGACGCGAAGGCATCGAATGACGGACATGCTGCTGTGGTGGTTGGATTGGCTGAAGAAGTCAGCAATGAGTAGCTGCTGGATCGACCGCTGCTGTCGTGTTTTCCGGCAGCTTCTTTAATTGCGCCACGTAGGGTTTGGATTTCGTCGATCAGCAACTTACCGTTGTCGTAGCCGCTCTTTGTTTGTGACAGCACGAAAACGCTTGCGGAGAATACTCCTTCGCGGGCACAAGTCGCTTAACACGCTGGCGTACGCTAAAGAAAGCCGTTCCGTTGTTCTTTCTTGATCTAAAACGAGCTGACCTGGCAATGGCCGCCGGGCGTCTGGACGAAGCTTTTCGAGTGCTGCAGGAATCACCGGAAAGGACGCACCGTGACGGTCAGAAACTCGTTGATCGCTTAGCCGCGGCATTTGTCAGGCGAGCGACTGAGCACCTTTCGAGTGATCGTGTCGATGATGCGGATCTTGATTCTCAGAAAGCACTGCAACTGGCAGGTCGCAAACCGGAGATCACCGAAATCGTGAACGCTGTTGCATTCGCGAAGGCAGAACGACAACAGCGCAGAGAGCACCGCAAGGATGCTTTGAATTCGGTTCAGCAACAAGTCGAATTGGGAGCCTGTTCCGTGGGCGCCAAGCTGCTTGGTAGTTTGGGAGAGGATGATTCCCTGGCCGGGCAGGCGACGAGAAAACGTTTGGCAGAAGCGATCGATGGCAGGAAATTGATCATTTCCGAAACCGCCGAACGCCTACAAAAACTTGTTGCTGCTGAGGACTTTTCTGGCGCTGTGGCAATCCTGTCGTCGCTGCCTGCTGAACAGCGAGCGGCTGACGCGATTGTTCAGCTGATGTTGGCGGCAATTCAACCGCTACTGCGAGACGGGTTGGCGGAAATGAATGCCGGGAGGCTGGACCGTGCCGCTCAGGTTGTATTGGCGGTGTCGACGCTGGAACCCGTTTCTCCGCTGTTCGCTGAACTCAATGATAGTCTGTCACGGTGCTATGCTGCTCGCCGTGATCTTGAGGGGGGGCGTCTGGTGGATGCAGAACATCAGTTGGCGGTTTTGCAACAAACGCTGCCAGACTGTGTCTGGGTTAAGGATGCTCACTCAGCAGTCGTAGAAGCGATTCGTCATTTATCGAGTGTGAAATCGGGACCGCTTGCGTTGTTGCCAGAGGGTGAGATCGGGCAGCAAAAAGATGCGTTTCCTGTGGCGCCGCGACCTTCAAATGCAGCGGCGCCGGAACTTCTTCGATCGACCGGTGACGGCAGGATCCTGCAGGTCGATGGTCTCGGCAGTCTGCTGATTCTGTCTGCTGATAACATCGCGATCGGTGCGTCGGCTTCGGCGAGTGCGTTTGACGTTTCGGTCATGACAGAAGGTGCGAAGGTTCCGATTCATATTCGCCGCTGCGAAGATGACTACTTCGTGGAATCATCGGAAACGCTGTTGGTTAATGGTGTTGCGGTGAAACGAAAGCTGTTGGCATCGGGCGACACGATTGGGATCGGGGCTCGGGGGCGACTGAGGTTTGTGAGAAGCGTTGCGGCCAGCAGTTCTGCGGTGTTGCAGGTCACGGGGGCGAGACTTGCGAATCGCGATGTTCGCAGCGTTGTTTTGATGTCCGATTCCCTTTTGTTTGGTCCGTCTGGCTGTCATTTCCGTTTGCCGGATGTGCAGTCGCCCATCGTGCTGCATCCTCAGGGTAGCGGGTACGCATTGCGGCAGGCGACTTCCGGGCGTCAGCCGGTAATCGCGACGCTCAACGATAAAGAATCGACAGTGATCGCGGATACGCGGTTCGCGTTGGTGTAGCAGAGTAAAGGAACCGATGGCGACTTATCATTATCAACAGGGCGATCGACCGCTGGATGGCTACACCATTCAGTATGCGTTGGGGCGCGGTGGATTCGGTGAAGTTTATTTCGCCGTGAGTGATTCCGGTCGTGAAGTGGCGTTGAAGGCGGTTCAGAATTTTGAAGAGGTCGAACTGCGCGGCATTGGTCATTGCATGAATCTGAAGTCGCCACACCTCGTGATGATCTTCGACGTGAAGCACGCGCCTGATGGCACTCCCTGGGTCATCATGGAATACGTCAACGGGCCATCATTGCGAGATGTGCTGGACGAAGCTCCTGACGGGCTGGAGGTGGAACAGGCGACGTTTTTTCTGAAGGAACTTGCGAAGGGACTGAGCTATTTGCACGAAGCGGGCGTCGTGCATCGCGACCTGAAGCCGCACAACGTTTTCTTCGAAGACGGCATCGTTAAGATTGGCGACTACAGTCTTAGCAAAGTCATTACAGCCAGTCACCGCAGCGGTAACACGATGACGGTTGGCAGTGTTCACTATATGGCACCGGAAATTAGTCTTGGTCGCTACGACAAAACTGTCGACATCTATGCGCTGGGCGTCATTTTGTATGAAATGTTGACGGGCAGTCCGCCATACGTGGGTGAAAGTCTGGGCGAAGTGCTGATGAAGCACCTGAGCAGCAATCCCGATGTTGACGGACTTCCGGAACCGGTCGCTTCCGCGGTTGTGAAGGCTATGCAGCGTGATCCCGCTGATCGATTTCAAACGGCTCAGGAAATGGTCGAAGCCATCGCCGGCAAGGTTACCGCTGCACCGCTGGCAGACAGCTTCAATCCTGCGACGCTATCGCTGGTGGGTGAGCGAGCTCGCGCGAAAAAGCAGGCGGCCTATGCTTCTGCAGCATCCGACTCAACAGAGCAGTCTGTTCAGGAGAATCCGCTTCACGAAAACCAGAACTACGAAAATCAGGACGGACTTGAGAGTGATGGTCGGTGGAATTCGTTGTCGACGGCGCCGACCGTGATGGAAGAAACGACGGAGTACTACGAAGCGACGCGGCGAGCTCGGCGGAAGCGCCATACAACGGCCATGCACCGCGCGTACCTTTTTTATGCGCCGCCGGATCGAGTTCATGCTGTGCGAGATCCGGTGTCTCAGCCACTGAGGCTATGCATGGCGGCGGTGGCGACCCTGTTGCTGATGTTTATTGCGAAGGTTTTGCACGCAGAGCACTATCCGTTGCCAGTGTTTACGATGCTGGGGATCGCGACATTCTTCTTTTCGACTGTGATGGCGTTCTTTTCATTTCTCACGCTTCCGCGTGACGGAAGTTTCGGTTCGGTGATCGTAACACGGTTTGCCTGGGCGGTGCCGTTGGGGCTCTGCTTTCCGATTTTTCTTGGCAGTCGACAGTTCGATGATGAATTGGTCGGGCCTTTCCTCTTTTGCCTGCTGGCCTCAACGCTTGTTTTCGACTGGCGATGCCTGGTGGCACCTCACCGCAGCACGCGTGTGTCAGCGATTCCCGTATTGCTGATTGGTGGATTTGTGGTTTTGGTGCACACGCTGTTGTCGCGATTCGAAAGCTGGACTTCGGTTGCAGGCGCGATGGTGATGGCTGCTGCGATTGTTACCCAATTGGTGGCTCCCATGAATGCCGCTGCAGCGAATGCTCCTCTACTCGACCGCCGCCAGCGAAGGAAAAAAACAAATACGCCGCCAACGCTGCCAGACAGGCTTGCAACACTGCAGAAGCTGGTGATCGGAGTTGCGGTTATGACGCTTGCGGGCCTGGTGCTGAACGGGGACGATGATGGTCCATTCATCCTGATGGGCTTGATTGCGAGTCTTGCTGGCCTGTCTGCTTTGAGGTTTCGACTGCAAGGAGGTGCGTTGAAGAAAGCTGCTGGTAGCTCCAGTCATCCGGCGACTTTCGATCGCTCGCAGGATTCTGATGTTGAGGTAGACGTGCAGAATGCCTGGAAGACGCCGCAGCTAACGATCACCTGGGATTGGATGTCCTTCTTTTTGGAGGCTTTGTTTGTCATCGCCTTTGTCGCTGCCGCTGCATTGGTCATGAATGGATATCTTACGTTGCTGCCCGCTGCCGCCATTGCTGTTGTTGCGTGTGTTTTGGCGCTGAGGTTTTGGATTCGTCGTCGTCATGAAACGAAACGCAATCGGGTTACTCGATCCCGACTGCCGCTGTCGTATGACGTGGTCTCCATCGCGCTTGAAATCGGTGTCGGTGTGGCGGCAGCAGCAGCTGCGGTCGGTATGTTTCTCAGCAACCATCCGCAGGAGCGGGTGATGATCGCGGTCGGATCAGGCTTTATCGCCCTCGTGCTGCTACGGATTCGTTTGGGTCGCCGTGTCACGGTTGAATGACTTTTCACTGCTAGGACGAATCTTGTCATTGATGTGTAGGAGTAGGAAGTATGCTAATTATGCTCAATCTGATTTTAGCGATCATCATTCTGCTGGTTGCCGTGGCGGCCATGTATGCGCTGTTTCGAGCCCCCGCGAAAACCGCCGGAGCGGCGCTGCTACTCCTGATCGGCGGTCTTGTCACCCTGATGGCATTCACCAAGCAGTCTCAGACAGGTTCACTGCGCTCTTCAGAATCTGCTGTGCCCACGGCGGATCTCGCAGTGTTTGCGCCGTCATCGTCTGTTTGGGCGAATCTTGAACATCAGCAGTTTCTCGCCAATGTTTATCCGAGCAAAGAAGCGGCCGCGATTCCGTTGGCTCGAAGAATTCGTGCTGTGATTGATGAAAGTAAGCTCCTTGGGGAAACTGAATCCGACGGTGAGGATGATGTCGCTGCTACGCCTGAAAGTGTCGTCGATAGCCCGTTGGCGGAAGCAGAAGAGGCTTCCGTAGAAGTCGCTGGAGCAAGTGGTGCCAGAAAATTAACGGCGCCCGCTTTTCTGAGGCTGTACGATAATTCGGCGGGAACCATCGTTCAGCAAAAGTTTGCCAGCTATCTCCGAGAGGAATTTCCGATCAGTGAAGTTCGGACTAGTGGGCAGCCATTTGTTCCCAGGTTGCCGCCATCAAAAATCGAAACGGACGGCGTGCGGATTGTTCTGACCACTGAAGAAGAGCATGTCGAGGTTGCGGCATCGAATTCCCCTTTGCGACAGATTCAGGGAAAACTTGTTTGCGAAATTACGACGGCGAAAGGTGCGGAGACGATTTCTGCCAACTACATCGACAAGTCGTGGGTGGAAAATCTGGACCAATTTGTTTCTACTCAGCCCTCAACGTCATTTGTGGTGGGCTACTCCACAAAACTCGCGGCGTCAGAAGCGGAAGCTCGCCAAATGGCGGTGGAGGATGCGATCCGAAACCTTCCTCCGCAAATCGCCAGCTCCGCGACTACAGCTGTTGTGGAATCACTGCTTGTTGACCGGTTCGCTCAAAAGTTATCACGGCCATACGGCGATGTCTGGCGCGAAGCCATCCTGTTGGACACTTCGAATGAGCGCATCGGTCCGTTTGTTGTAGCTGCGCATCGTCAGGCGATGGCGCAGCAGACGCAGCGAACATCTTTGGCAATGTCCCTGGCCATTTTGTTTGCTGTTGCGGCGGGAACCTGCGTTCTGTTGAACCTGTTGACTCAGGGTTATTATCGAGGTCCCTTGTTTGCGGGGCTGGTTGTGGTGTTTGGCATCCTGATGCTGGTGGCATGATCGTACGCAGGCAATCCGGAGTTCCATGAACGAAGCGGATCAACATCTGTTGCAACTTATCGACGCCGGAGATCACGACGGCTGGACACAGTTTGTTGCGCGATTTCAAAAACGTTTGATTGCTTTCGCGATTCGACAGGTCGGCCAACCTGCTACGGCCGAAGATCTGGTTCAGGAAACGTTTGTTTCGTTTCTCACGTCTCGCAGTGCTTTTCGGCGTGAGTGCGAATTAGAATCGTACCTGTTTCAAATTTTGCGACGGCGAATTGTCGACCACTATCGTCGGCAGGGCAGGAATCGAGAAGTGCCTGTCTGTGAGTTCGGTGCGAGTACGGATTCGGAATCTGCTGCCAACCCGATTCAGACAGCGGAATCGTCTGACATGCATGCCAGCTGGTACGCACGGCGAGACGAATCCATCAGTCAGGATCAACAGGCACTGGAAGCAGCTGTGCAGAAGCTGGCGGCTGCTTTGCGGGCCGCGGAGAATTTTCGTGACCTCAAGATTGCCGAAGGGCTGTTTTATGCGGGCCGACGAAATCGCGAGTTAGCAGCGGTGTTGCAGTTGTCAGAGAACGAAGTTTCGCTGGTGAAGCACCGGCTGATTAAACGGCTGAGTCAGTTCGTGCGAGAGGCTGGGCAGCTAATCAGTGATACTGTCTTCACTGGCACAGCGTCCGCTGGATTGCTGACGGCTGCGTGGGAATCACTGCGTCCGAGTTGCCCGAAGCGAACAACGTTGGGGAAATATTCCCTGGGGATTTTGCCGCCCAATTGGGAAGACTATGTCCGCTTTCATCTTGATCTGCTTGGCTGTTCGTTCTGCGCGGCGAATCTTGCTGAGCTTCAGGCTCCTGTCGACACAGCGGAAGCCTCTGCCCGTCTGAATCGTCTGCAGCAGTCGACAGTCGGGTTTTTCGACCGGGCAGGATCATGAGACGCCGATTCGAAAAGCGTTCGGCAGATTACCGTTCCGGGTGATATTTCCGCAGCCATGGATCTTCCGTTGCGATCAGGCGCTCGACCAGGCGGTCAGTCATTTGCTTTCGGCGTGTGGCATGTTCGGGACTGTCTGCGAGATTGTGGACTTCCCACGGGTCGGCTTCGAGATCGTAGAGTTCTATTTGCGGACGGTGCATGTATTGGTCCATCGTTCTGGGGCCGAACATCGTGGCCTTTGTTTCCATGAGTCTTCTCCAGGTACGGCGTTCCCAGGTGTCGATGGGGAGTGGATATTCTGCTCGCCAGGTCACGTTCCAGATGAGTTTGTAGCGGCGGTCACGGAGCGTTCGCATGGGGTAGTACGAATAAATTTCGTGAGCAACGTGGCTGAGGAGAACTTCGTCCCAGCCTGCGACATTTGGCTGGTCCAGAATCGGCAGCAATGTTCGGCCGTGTGTTTCTTTTGCGGGATTTTCAATTCCGGCCCAGTCGAGAATTGTCGGAGTGATGTCGGTGAAGGCGATGATGGCTTCGTGCACGAGTCCCGCTGGCCCGCCAGGTGCACGAACGATAAACGGGGCTCGAATGCCGGGGTCGTATTGCGTGCCCATGGCTCCCGGTTCGGAGGTGCCGTGGTCGGAAATGAAGATAATGAGCGTGTCGTCGTACTTGCCGCGTTTCTTCAGCGATTCGATGAGCAGCCCGACGCAGTGGTCCGCTCGACTGATCTGCTGGTAGTATCCCGCCAGTTGTTCTCGAACGGCTGGCGTGTCCGGCAGAAAGCCCGGCACCGTGATTTCCGCGGGGTTGTATTTGACAGGCTGGTAGCCGGGGGAATGGTCTTCCTTAACGCCCCAGGCAACGCCATCGCGGCTGATGGGATGTGGGTCGCCGAGTGACAGGGCCAGGAAGAATGGTTTCTGTGTGTCGTGGCTGATGAATTCGTCGGCCACTTTTGCCATTCCGATGACGTCGCGGCTTTTGGCAGATCTCGCGACTGATTTCCCTGACGGCACTGGATCGACGGGATATTTTTCGACGGGTCGGACGTGCTGTTTGCCAATCAGGGCAGTGCGGTAGCCTTGTTCTTTGAGTGACTCGAAGACTGTGACGATTTCTTCACGGATCTCCTGGTTGTGTTCACGATGCGGGTGAGCGTACTGTCCGTTGCGATGTGTGAGCACTCCCGAATAGATGACGGCACGACTGGCTCCACAGGATGCGACGGTCGCAAAGGCCTGCCGGAATCGGACGCCCTCTGCTGCCAATTGATCCATATGTGGTGTTTTGATCACCTTGTTGCCGTAACAACCGACGTCGTACCAGCTTTGATTGTCTGTGATGATCAGGGCGATATTCTTCGCACCACCTTCGGCCACTGGTGCGAACGAAAACAGCGTTCCGCCGGAGACGAGGATCAGCATCAGTATTCGCGTCGAATGAAGCATGGGCGGGTCCTTTTTGAGGGAATCGAGTCCTCAGTTCTAACCCAGCGGAGCGTTTCGAGCAATCGGTTGGAGTCTTTGTGTGACCGGCATTTTCCAGCTTTTCGCTACTTCTTTTTCGGGCGAAAGGCCACGATGCGGTCTTCGTTGGTTTCGATGTACGCGCCGCCGATGAGGTCGATGCAATAGGGGATTGCGGGGAAGACGGCGTCGAGGCATTCGGCGATGGCTTTGGGCTGGCCGGGCAGATTGACGATCAGGCTGCTGCCGCGAATGCCGGCCGTTTGGCGGCTGAGGATTGCGGTTGGGACTTTTTCCAGGGAGACCTTCCTCATCAATTCCCCGAAGCCAGGCATCATTTTCTGGCAGACAATTTCTGTCGCTTCCGGCGTGACATCTCGAGCTGCCGGCCCTGTGCCTCCGGTGGTTACGATCAGACTGCAGCTGTTTTCGTCTGCCAGCTGCCTCAGTGCGGCTTCGATTTCTGATTGATCGTCGCTGATGACCAAAGGGAAAGCCTTCCATTCGCTGGTGAGGACACCCTGGAGGTATTCGCGGATTGCGGGGCCGCCGCGGTCTTCGTATTCGCCACGACTGGCTCGATCTGAAACGGTGAGGATGCCGATGGAGCATCGGGTGGGATTAGTCATTGGATATTTGCCATTACTCGCTGACATTCGGCGGGAGACCCTTTCCTTTGAGTATATCCCGCTTATTATTCACCGCTCTGTCAGGCGGGGACATGGTGAAAGATTCGACGAAAACATTTGTCAGCCTTTAGAACGGCCGCGACGGATGAAAATTGACTAGTTAACCAATGACCAATCCTTCCTTTCATCAGCCCGCAGCCGCTCCGGCATTCCTGGACGCCGCCGCTGAGTCGGAGCCTGAACGCAAGCCGCGTCGACCGTTGTCCCAGCTGAGCACTCAGAGTCTGGCATTCATCGAAGAGCAGTATTCCGATTATCTGCACGATCGCGGATCCGTGTCACCGGATTGGCGAGACTACTTCGATGAGATTCATGCGGGGCACGAAGACGTCACGGCAGAAGTGCTGCAGACGCCGTTCAAGCACGACAGCATCTTTCATCGCCAGGCGAAACCTGTCGGCTCCGGCAGTTCTGCCCCTGTTGCTGCGGCCTCTTCGGATACGGCCATCCTTCAGGAACGGCTCGATCAGCTGATTCGTAACTTCCGAGTTCGTGGGCACATTATCGCTGAAATCGATCCGCTGGACGCGAAGCGGCCACAGCCTCCGGAGCTTGATCCGGCATTCTATGGGTTCACTGAAGAACACATGGACATGGAATTCTCCACGCAGTGGTTTGGTGGCGCCGAATGTCGCACGCTGCGTGACATGATCAACTGGCTGCGGATGACGTATTGCCGATCTATCGGCGTACAGTTCATGCATATCGACAGTTTGCAGGTGCGAGCCTGGTTGCGCGATCGGATGGAGCGCACGGGCAATCGATTGCGACTGTCACGTGACGAACAGATTCGCATTCTGCGACGGCTCAGCGATGCCGTGATGTTCGAAGAATTCGTGCAGAAAAAGTACGTCGGCGCCAAGAGCTTTTCGCTGGAAGGTGCTGAAAGTCTGATTCCGTTGCTGGATATAGCGATCGAACGCGCGGGTGGGCAGGGCATCGACCTGATTGTCATGGGAATGGCCCATCGCGGTCGGTTGAATGTTCTGGCCAATATTATGGGCAAGGAGCCCAGTCGCATTTTTCGCGAATTCGAAGACCGCGACCCGGAACTTCAAATGGGCCGTGGCGATGTGAAGTATCACCTCGGTTATAGTTCAGACTGGCAGACGACTGCTGGCGAGGAAGTGCATCTGACGCTGTGCTTTAATCCCAGCCATCTGGAGTTCGTGAATCCCGTGGCTCTGGGACGCTTGCGTGGGAAACAGGACCACCGCGAAGACTTCGAACGTCGCAACAGCATGGCGATTCTGATTCACGGCGACGCCGCGTTCGCCGGTGAAGGTGTGGCTCAGGAAACTCTGAACCTCAGCGAACTCACCGGCTATCGCACAGGCGGCACACTGCACATTGTGGTGAACAATCAGATCGGATTCACAACTTCGGCGTCAGAAGGTCGGTCGTGTACCTATGCGACCGACGTCGCCAGAATGCTGCAGATCCCGATCTTCCATGTCAACGGAGAAGATCCGGAAGCGGTTGCTCAGGTGGTTCAGCTGGCAATGGATTTCCGCCAGAAGTTCCAGCGAGACGTCATTGTCGACATGTATTGCTTCCGCCGCCGCGGCCACAACGAAGGTGACGAACCCGCGTTCACTCAACCGACGATGTACCAGCTGATTCGACAGCGAAAAACTGTCTTCGAAAGCTATCTCGACAGCACGCTGGCAATGGGAGAATTGACGCGGGAAGAAGCGGACGCCATCGTCGCCAAACGGATGAATGTGCTGGAGGCGGAACTTGCAGAAGCACGCAAAGA
>CAYZYB010000037.1:0-13066 GCA_964481505.1 uncultured Planctomycetaceae bacterium
GCTTCGATGGATGGACGAGTCACGAGAGATTGCGAGGAAAGCCGTCTATACCATGGAGGTCCTGAACCCAATCGAAGCGGCGAGACGCAGCGGCAGGAAAAAGGTCGAAAAAATCACACTGTCGGAAGACTACTTAAAAACGGCCGGTCGAATTTCCAGACAGCGAGTTGCCTTCGCCGCCCATCGTCTGGCCGCTGTGTGGCGACTTTGTCTGAAAACAGATGCGGAACTCATCGCACAAAGCTCACGCGAGAAAGTGCGTGTCTGGTTCGGACCATCTCAGGAAACAGGCCACATCATCGGTGACGCGGTCGCTGCCGCTCAGGACAACATCGATATCGCGATCTACAACTTCTCGGACAAAGCTGTGCGGACAAAGCTGTCGAAGGCGGCGAAGCGAGGGGTGACCGTCCGAGTCCTGCTGAACGAAGCCACACGACACAGATCATTCGCCAACGCACTCGAAGAAGATGGTATCGACGTGCGTTACGTCAGCCAGACAATGCACCACAAGTTCTGTATCGTCGATGAAAGGACACTGCTGACAGGCAGCGGAAACTGGTCGCCACAGTCGTACGTCCGCTACGACGAAGACCTGCTGAAGTTTCGACGATCTCCTGAAATCATCAGTGCATTTCGCACGGAATTCGATTTTCTCTGGACCCATTCCAAAGAATTCGGTAGCGAAATGGCAGATACGCGGCCCGCTTTTCTGCGACCCAAAATTGCGGACGTGCATTTTACGTCAGCCAACATGCATCCTTCTGAAGCTTCAAAGCAAGCTGCGTTTAAGACTGCTTTGCCGGTCGAAGACGGTGTTTGTGGACGCCGTCTGATTTACTCAATCGACAGCGCTCGTGAATCGATTCTGATCGCGACAACGCATTTTCGTCGCGGCGATATTGCCGACGCCTTAAAGCGAGCTCTTGCACGCGGTGTGAAAGTCGAAATGGTGCTGGACATGCAGGAGTATCATCGCCCTGATACGAAGATGAGCAACAGTCGGTTCGACGAGCAACTGGCCGAGTTCGGCGTGAAAGTCGGCTATAAGTTCTACTCAAAGGATTGGCAATATGGCACCGCGCTGCAAATGCACACCAAATTCGCGGTCATCGATCGAACCGAAGTTTTGACCGGAAGCTTCAACTATTCGAAGAACTCTGAACTGAAGAGTTTCGAGAACCTGTTGTCGATCCGTGACCGAAAAATCGTCGATGCCTATCGCAAAAAATTCCGAACGATCCAAAACTACGGTCAGGGAAAACTGCAAAAGATCCTGCAGCAAATCAGATCGTCTGACGGTACCGAGCCTTCTAACTTTTCTCCCATCACGCTCGATACGGCTCAGATCTTCCGGCTGCGAGCGACATTCGAGAACGCTGATCTTCTCCGCGATTAGTTTCTCGCGTTGCCCCGCGGCGCTTGCCGTCTCGACGGACGGTTGAGAAACATACGATTGGCCCCGTCGGAATTCGCCACTGCGATGTCGGCAAAGCGATCACCATCGAGATCACCGACGCACAGTCCATAGGTCGCTGCGGCGGCGTCTCCAAATGATACCGTCTTAAATGAAAGAGCGTCGCCGTTGTTGAAGTAAACGGTATTCTGCTGGCCCACATTGCCGGCGACCACATCAAGATCGCCATCATTATCCATGTCTGCCACTGCCAGCGAATAGGTTCGCCCGTCCGCTTTTCCCAGCGAGGTTGAGTTTGATACGCCACCACGACCGTCACCGAGAAAGACTTCGTTTGGCTGTCCGATATTGCCAACAACCCAGTCGAGTTTTCCATCGGCGTTGAAGTCAGCCGCGACAACGGCGCGAGAATTGTCTTTCCCGCTGCCAAATCGTTTTCGAATGGAAAACGTCAGATCAGCATTGCCCATTAACAGTTCATTCGGCTGCCGATCTCGATTCGCAAGAATCAAGTCCAGATGTCCATCGTCGTCAACGTCAGCGGCAGCAACTGCGATCGTCGAATCCTGTTGACTACCAAACTGCGGACCCGGCCGAAAGTTGGCGGCTCCGTCGTTCAGATAAATTCGGTTCGGCTTCCCCCGACTGGTGACCAGCAGGTCGATGTCTGTATCGCCGTCGATGTCTGCAACGGTCAGGCTTCTCACACTCGAAACTTCTCCGAATTCGGTATGGTATGAAAACCGTCCAGCGCCATCATTCAACAAGATCCGCCCCAGAGCCATGTCGTTGGCGGTTGCGATGTCCAGGTCGCCGTCACCATCCAGATCTGCAAATTTGCATGCGTAACTTGTGCGACGATCAGAACCCAATGGTTGCATCACAGAGAACTTTGCCCGGCCGGCGTTTATGAACACAAAGTTCTGCTGCGTCCAGTGCCGACCGTTGGCCACGACAAGATCCAAATCACCATCGGCATCGACATCTCCCATCCGAACAGACGCGGAACGATTCGACTCCGTGCCTATTGTAAGGCGATCCGTGGTCAGAAACGTGCGGTCCTGAGCGACAATCGGCGTAACGAATGACGGGACCAATCCGACAAACGCGGAACAGGACAGAATCAGCATCATCTTTACCCGGTGAATTACTCGCCGCACAAAAGCCACTTTCGTCTGAAATACAAAATTCTCCTGGACGTTTGGCCATCGTAAACGATTCGGCGGCAATCCCACAGGATCAGACTTTGGTCTCATTTGAGCGGGTGTGGTAGCAGATTGTTGCATTTGAAATGGGTGGCCGGGGTTGGACTGAGCTTGCGAAGGAAACCCCGGGGGTTCGCTTGTGCCTCACTCCAACGTTTCCAGCTTCGCAATTTTCTGCGACTCCACCCATTTGAGCAGAAAATTTGCTGCGATTTCGCCCATCAAATGCCGTATTTTTGGCTGTCGCGGGGCTACTGCCGAAGATTCTCCGGATTTGGATGTAACATCAGCTGCTGTTTTTCGCTGAAGGTGTTTGGCGAGGCAAAGTGTCCCGTCTTCGAAATTACTCCAGCGGAAACGGTGCTCTCATGAAACTCTCAGTCAAAACACTCGCCACGAAAATCGCCATCTGCCTGACTGTCGCCAGCAGCCTTGCTTCTGCGGCCAAAGCCGATGGCAAAATCTTCAACAGGACGTTGAAAGCAACCACCTGGGTGCTGGCGAAGACTGACGGAGCAATTTCAAGCGGTACTGGTGTTCTTGTGGATGCCGAAAAGAAGCTTGTTATCACCAACTTTCATGTGGTGGGAGAAGCTCGCACTGCTGTTGTTTTCTTTCCTGACTTCAAAGACGACAAACTGATCGTCGAAAAGAAGCACTATACAGAGAACGTCAAAAAGCTAAGCGTTCGTGGTCGAGTGCTCGCTGCAGATCGCAAGCGAGATCTGGCGTTGATCGAACTTGATCGTCTGCCAGCTGGCGTCGAAGCACTTCCATTGGCTGCCGAAAGCATCACTCCGGGCGAAGACATTCAGTCAGTCGGCAATCCGGGAGCATCCGGTGCTCTGTGGGTTTACAACTCGGGCACTGTTCGCACGATCTACCAAAAGCAGTTTCGTACTGGAGCGGGCGAACACGACTTCATGGTTGTTGAAACACAATCACCAGTCAACTCGGGCGACAGCGGCGGACCCGTCGTCAGCGACAAAGGAGAATTGGTTGCGATCGCTCAGGCGACTTCTCGCAAGGGCAGCCTGATCAGCTACAACGTCGACATCTCGGAAGTGAAAGCCTTCATGGACAGCGACTGGAAACAGGCTCCGCTGCCTGTCGTCGATGTGCTTGAACAGACAGAAGTCGCCTACAAGCGAATTCAGGAAGATCTGCTGGAAGTAACAATTACGCAGAACGACAAGTCACAGCAGACCGTCTACGTTTCCAAAGATGTTGAATACTTCGAACAGGCTGATGTTCGCAAAGTCTGGTCGCTGGCTGCTTCGATGAAAGAAGCTCCGAGCCTCGAAGTTCAGATGAAACTTCTGGAACAAAACGGACGCACAAAGCTGGGTTCATGGACAATCGAAGAGGACAGGAATGGCAACTACCTGATCATCTACATGTGCAAATTGGACGCCACAGCAACACCACGAACTCTAAAAAGCACGATGGAGTATGTGGCTCGCCTGACAACCCTCGGCAAAAAGGACTTCGGTACAACAACAACATCGACGCCTCAAACAGCCAAAGACACGACCGCCGACGTGCTGGGAGACTGGTTGGGCAACTAATCGCAAAATTGATCGCTGATACCATTTCCGCGAAACGACCGTGACGACTTCCTTCGAAGATCGTTGCGGTCGTTTTGTGATTACAATGGCGACACCATGAACTTTCGCCCCCGCATCCTTGTTCTGCCTGCCGCTGCCATCATTATTGCCAGCCTTTGCGCGTGGCGAATTGCAAATCCTCTTCGCAGTGGGAATCCGGACGACCAGCCGGCGATGCGCAAGCCGGCACCGTCTTTTCAGCTGTACGATCAGGAATCAACGATCGTCAACTTCGAAGCATACCTGCATCGGCATAGAATCGTCCTGGCGTTCTTTGACGGCCAGGCGGGGCCAGACAACAGCGAGGTGCTGATTCAACTGCGCGAATTTTATCCCGCGTTAAAGCGCGAAGGCATCAAGGTCTTCGGGGTTTCGACCGCGCTGCCGCAGGAGATTCGCAACAATTCGCAAAGGGACTGGCCGTTTCAGATTCTTTCGGACCCGACCGCTCGAGATCAAAATTCGGTGCATCGCGTGTGGGGCACCTACATCGAACCACCGTCGCTGGACAAACCGGCGGGCACAAAACCTGCCGTGTTTTTGATCGATCGAGCTGGTCTCGTTGCGTGGGAAGGACAGTTTCCACGACCTGAAGAGGATTCCGATATGATTCTGAATAAGCTGTTGAGCGGGGATTCTCTGTAATTCGTAAAGCCGCTCATTGTTGTTTCTCTCGAAAGACAATTCCTATCGAACCGAACCCACACAATCCGTTTCAAGCCCCGGAAGCAGATACGACAAATCCCGGGCTCGCGCCCGATACGGAATTCCTCGTTTCCGACAAGTGTGTGCTTTGTGGCGATGAAATCACCCTTCCACCGGTTTGTATTCGCAGCGGTCAGAAGACCAACCTCGTGAAGAAGTCAACCACGTTGAAGTCGATCTCGCCGATGGTGGGCAGACTGTTTGTTGTCATGCTCATCGTGCTATTCGTTTTGAGCGGATTTGCGTCTAATATGAGTCGACGGGGTGGTGGTTTAACATCACCGAAGACGTCCTTGTCAGAGATTGTTTTGATGGCCGTCATCTGTGGCGCCATCGCTTTCACCGGAGTTCTCTTCTTTCTGAACTTTCGTCTCAAACGAGAAATTCGAGTCCACTGGTTCGTTCAGAAAGACGTCCAGCTGGCTCGACGGGAAAAAAGACGAAAGAGTGCCTGGAGGCAACTCGTGGTGGGGATTGTGATACTTATGGTCATAGCAAGGATTGACATCACCTTTGCTGGGATCCTCCTCATTTTTTGGGTTCCTTCCTTGTTCCAAAAACTCTTGGGAGAAGAACAGATCAAACCCAGATTTGCGGGACACCACAAGGGTCTGAATATTCTCAATGGACTTTCGGATGAATTTCTTAGGGAAGTCCAACGGATGATTGACCGGCACAACACCATGCTGTCGGATCGCGGTCAGTTTGAATAACGGCAAGTCGCGGGTCTCTTTTCGATACTGACTTCCGCCGGTTTCTCGCGTGCTGACTGCCCGAATGAGCGTCATTTTGTCACACTAATGCGCGAGTTGTTGAGTCGTGGCGACACTGTGCGATCTGCTGCTGCCTCATCCAATCGCATCAAGTTCTATCTGATCCTGAAGTTGGACAATATTATGCGTGCTGTTTTTCACGTCATTGCGATCCTCTTGTTCATTGCGGGCGCTGCTTCGAATGCTGACGATGGACAAACGCGACCGACCAGCGAAGAAGCGGAACTGAAGTCATGGCTGCAAAACATGGTTTGGCACCATCGGTACAACAGCGACGAACTTCAGCAGGTTACCGGACTGGATGCTAACCAGCTGGCCGAGAAGTTGGTAGAGTTCAAGATCTCTGACGAAACCCGTCCGGTTCGATCGGACAAAAAAGTGTTCGTCCTGCCGTATCCTGGTGGTCGACATCCGCGAATCGGTTTTCTGGACGGCGCCGTCAATCCGCAGCGAGAAACCAAGCTGAGTGCCTTTTGTCCGTGGGATGATCACAGTTACGCGGTGCTCGATTTTCCGGAAGCCATTTGGTCCAACCTCGGACTGACCTACCTGGCTCACACCCACGTCGACACAATCTGGACGAAACAGGGCGTTGAACTGCCCCAGCGGGAATGGGACGTGCTGCCAGACGGAAATATGGTCATGGAACGCACGCTGCCCAACGGCATCACGTTCGGTATCAAAGTCATTCCCCGCAACGATCATCTGCGAATGAAGATGTGGCTGACAAACGGCACAAAGGAAACTCTGACTGACCTGCGAGTTCAAAACTGCGTGATGCTGAAAGCAGCGGTAGGTTT
The DNA here is from genome assembly GCA_964481505.1 of uncultured Planctomycetaceae bacterium. GTDB lineage: Bacteria > Planctomycetota > Planctomycetia > Planctomycetales > Planctomycetaceae > Fuerstiella. The sequence goes on from CAYZYB010000037.1 coordinate 6,508, forward strand.
CGAACAGCTGAACAACGACAACAAAGTGTTTGAACGAGGCTACGCTATCGCGAAGTCGTCGGACGCGACAAAGTGGATGATCAGCAGCTGGGATCCGCTGCATCGAGCATGGGCCAACGACAAGTGTCCATGTCTGCACGCTGATCCAAAATTCGAAGACTGTCCGCCCGGCAAAACCAGATGGCTGCGCGGTTGGTTTTCGTTTTACGAAGGGTCGAATATCGACGCGGAGCTGGACCGCATCGAATCCACTGGTTGGCGAACACACCCACTGCACCACGTCACGGATAATCTGGTTGGCAAAGTGGTTGATGCTGACACTGGCAAAATCCTGCCCTGTCGGTTGTACGCTCAGAAGATCGATGACGGATCCTGGCACTTCGCAAAGTCGACCGTCGTAGCGGGTTCCGTAGTAGAATACAACAAACAGATTCGCCGTTCTGCAAGCGTCGAAAAACACTCGACATTGTCGGCTGATGGATTTCAGCTACAGCTAAAACCAGGCAAATATCGGCTGCGAGCAGAACGTGGCAAAGAATATGTTCCGGCGGAAAAGACGATCGAGATCACGGACGACAACAAACGAGTGAACGTGAAACTGTCGTTGAAACGCTTCGTCAATATGGCAAAACGTGGATGGTATTCCGGCGACACTCACGTTCATCGGCCTTTGGCAGTAATCCCGAATCTGATTTTGGCGGAAGATCTGAACGTGGCATTTCCGCTGAACTATTGGGTGCGTGACAGTGCTCAAATCCCTGCGACCACTGGACCGACATGGGAACCTGTTCCTACTTATGTGGACAAAACGCATGTGATCTATCCGATCAACACCGAGTACGAAATCTTCTCCGTCAACAGGAAACGACATGCTCAGGGCGCCGTGCTGGTTCTGAACCACAAATCTCCGCTCAAAATTCCTGCTCCACCGGTCCTGCCAGTGGCCGAAGAATCTCGTAGACAGGGAGCGATTCTGGATCTCGAAAAGCACTCGTGGAACTGGTCGATGATGGTTGTTCCGGTCATGAACGTGGATCTGTTTGAACTCAGCAACAACCACCACTGGGCCACACCGTTCGCCTTTCATGACTGGACGCTTAACAATGCTGCCGACTGGCCGGAAATTGAACGAAATGACGAGGGCTTCACGGAAATGGGCTGGACGGAGTTTGGATTCCAGACTTACTACACGTTGCTGAACTGCGGCTTCCGAATGCGAGTTTCCGCGGGCACTGGTTCGGGCGTGCATCCTGTGGCACTCGGCCACGGACGCGTTTACGTGCATTGTGGCAAAGACTTCACGTACGAAAAATGGATCAAAGGCCTGAACGCCGGCCACAGTTTTGTGACCCAGGGCCCGCTATTGAACGTCACGTTCAATGATGAGCGACCCGGTAAGACATGGAAGCTGACTGAAACAAAGAACAGGCTCACCATCTCCGGTACCGTCGAAAGTCTGCACCCTCTCAAGTCGCTACAGATCATTCGCAACGGCGAAGTGGCTGTTGCTATCGACGCTGAACCTGAACGGACGGCTGCGGGCACGTATCGATCAACTTTCACCACCGAAGCGGAACTCCACGGTTCCGGCTGGTTGGCCGTCCGCTGCTTCGAAGATCTTCCTGACAACAAAGTCTGTTTCGCTCACACAAACCCGGTATTCATCGACGTCCCCGGACAACCTCTGAAACCCCGAAAAGAACGTGTGGAGTTCTTCGTCCAGCAGATGGAACGAGAAATCGCTCGCAACACCGGCGTGCTTGACGAGGCGGCGTTAGCAGAATACCGGCAGGCACGGGATATCTATCGAAGGATTAGCGACGCTGAATAGTAGCAGCTGGATCAAGCCTGAAGATGTCCGTGAGACTATTCCGCGTCTGAACCTATCGATTCAGCCCGAATCGTGATGGTTTTGATGACGACCGACGACGTCCCGACACCATTCGCGACGACGCGAAAGTCTGTTGCCTGCTCTGGGACCGATGTGTCCACGCATTCGATTTCCTTTAGGTACAGAAACTGTTTCGAATCTCCCTGAGCGTAAAAATAATAGAGAGTACTGCCCCGGCGAATCAGTCGCAGCGTTCCTGACGCGACGTCTCGATTTGACAGCCAGACATCCCAGGTGAGCGATTGATCACTGCGTCTTTTCTGCCTTTGCGAGGCAAGACTATAGTGGCCTTCCGAATATCGTCGGGCCAGCATTTCGTAGTTCAACGACGCATTATTGGTCGGAGTCACGTGAAGAGACAGACCTGGAAATGTCTCTTGTTCCGGCAGCGTAAGTTTCAAATCGGTATATGTCAGCGAGACATCAAAGTCACCCACCAGGCGACGATTAAATGATAGTACCGCGGCCTGCCAGCGTCCGACTTCTGTACATGTCTGCGTCACATTCAACCCGTCCGGTGTGGACCGATGTGTAGTGCTGTCGGCAGGACCTATTGTCTTGAATAAAAGGTCCTGCGGAATCGCTGCGGATCGACGAAAGTCGAATTGTGCGATCTGCATCCCAGCGGCACTGGCTTCGAGTTGGTCGATGATCGTTCTCTGCACAAGATCCTGCTGCTTCAACAGCGGCAACTGCTTCGGCCAGTTGCCGGTCCAAACCACGTTCCGCACCTGTGCCTGGTGCTTGCCTGGATCGTGGAACAGCCCGAACCTCCGCATGTTTGATGGCTCCAGTTTCCGCTGATAGACGAGTTGTCCGTTTAGCAGCAAATCAACTGTGTCGTCTTTGAGGACCAACCGTACACGATTCCAATTGGATAAATTCAGAGGCAGCTCGGCCGGACCGCGACGATTTTCGATTTCGTCGTACTCGTTCTGAGAAGACAGGGCCGTACGATCGTAAATCCCATCGGTGCACCAATGCACTTTGACACCCTGTGGCTGCAGCAAAAAAGTGAGCCGATCAAGTGTCGGATGAACATGATAATTGTCTGGCTCGTAAAGGAACTCATATTCAATCGTACCGTCTTCCAGCATCGGACGGTGGTAACGCAATAGTCGTTCCTGACCGATATCGGGGGTCTGATCACTCTTGTTTCCCACAAGCAGTGAACTGTCAAAACGCCAGTTCTTCAGAAAGTTCATATTGGCGTCGCTGTAATAGGCAGCCCAACCGGTGAGTTCCTGGTCGTGGAGCAGGTTGATCGATTCCGGAATATCAGGTGTTCCACTGATCCGGATATCACGAATGCCTCCGTGATAGCGGTGCCAGACTCGTGCACCGATCCAGGGGTCTGAATCCGGGGTCAGATTCCGGCGCAGTAACTCTCGACCGTTTGCCGTCAATGCGGCTTGGTCTTTGTCGCCAACGATTCGGATGTGAAAGTTGTTGCCAACATCGTTCGACATTTTCTGACCAAGGGACCGCTTCCAGTAAGTGCGACGATGATCGCCCATTTCAAACTGCGTCATGCCCCACCCCGGACCAATCCAGCGTCCCGCGAAAAACAATTCGGTTTCTCGCCAATCGAAGGTCGTGGTAAGTCCACTGACTTCGAAATCGCCTCGCAGCGGTGACTGAAAATACAGAAAATCGTTTTCCTGTCCGGCAACCTGAACAATCTCTCTATCCTTTTGCATCCATCGTGCACCGGGAAAACCACTGCCTCGAATATAGGCCGAATCGAAGCTGGCTGAATCCCACTGAGTCGAAGGCAGCTGAGCAAAATAGGACTCTGCTGTGTGCTGCGGGTTTTCGAAAACGTACTTGAATCCCATCAACGCCAATATCTGTCGCGTCCACGTTTCGGAACCTGCGCCTGGGCCGCTGTGGATATCTCGGAACACATATTGATACAGCGTTTGGCCGACTGTATCGATTGTTTCGCGATGTCTCACACCCGCCCAAAATGCCAACATTTCCGGCCAACGCTGATCAGGTTTCCGGATCCGAACTGGGCGGGCGATGTTGCACAACTGGCTCAGTATCTCATCCGCGGCTTCAAAGTTGTTATCAGCCAGTTCGATCAGTGCCAGCATCGCCAAACGAGCGCGATTCGAGTGTCGGAACGCCGCGCTGGCCCGGACTTCTGCTTCTGTCGACGCGTTCTTTGTCTGCCGTGAAATTGGCTTCGACACGGCGTTGATCCGGTCGCGCAAATCGGTCAGCCGACCGCTCGATTTCGCCAGAGCAACAAGTTCGATCGCTGGCGACAGCAGACTGCCACCGACCAACACTCGTGATCGTCCAGATTTTTCAGCCGATTCCAGCCGGCGGACTTCTTCTTCTGTGTAACTCGCTACTGGCGGCGCGGAACTTAGTGGCGTGAATTCGCCATTGAGCCGAAAAGTCTCTCGGGAAGCATTGGGCAGCACCCAGTTGGCGAGAAATTCGTATCGATCATCAGGGCTTAGTCGGCTTGCGGACGCTCGAACGCCCATCACGTTTTTAGCCAGCAGATCGTCGCCAATAATCGCTGCTATCGATCGTGACTGACTTGCGTCTGAGGCAAGAGCCGTCTGACCACTAATCAGCCAACCGTGCGCGACCAGAATCAACAGGTTGGCGAATGCGAAGCGATTCATCGGAAGGCTCCCGTCATTTCCCCGAAGTTTAGGTCACTCTGCCGGACATCGACATCGCCGGATTCACTCTTCGTGACTCACCAAAGCCACGCCCTGAGCCGTGTTCGACACGTGAGCGATCATGTCGTTGTAGTAGGACGGCAGAGCTTTTTCCAGTCGGGGCATTAGCGGAGCCGGGATCGATTTGGTCTCTAACTCGGCGACGTAATCGATCAGCGTCTGTCGAGCGGCCGAATCTTCCTGCAGCATGAAGTGCACCCAACCCCAGGCTTCCGCGTAGTCGCGCTGGGTCATCTTTTCGAAATCAGATAGCTGTTCCAGCTGGTACATCGATGGATTCCAACCGGCTGAGCGAGCATTCTGAAGGTATCGCAGATGCAACTTGTGAGGCTGGCCGGTCTGAGAGCCGCGGACTTCGAAGTATTCGGCCAGACCTTCGTCGAGCCATAGCGGTACGGAATTCAGCGAAGCATGCAACAACCCGTGAGTGAATTCGTGCCGCAGGTCTTCTTCGATCTTTGGGCTGTGGTAAGAATAGACGGCCAGTTCTCGACTTGTGCCTACAAAATACGCTCGGCGAGGCGGCAGGTTGGGCCACGTCGCGTGCATGTAGCGGCGGTAGGCTGCCTGGTTTTCGAACAAATAGACGGACACCGGATCGCGTTGTTCAGGAAGCTGAAGCGTACTTGTGATTTCCGTTTTCAGCTCCTCCAGCTCACGAACCAGCGGCGCACCTTTTCGAATGGGAAAGTTGCTGTGGATGACAAAACCTGGCCCGCGGACGGTGTTTTGGGCGGGCCGTTCGACAGTAAATGTCTTTTGAGGCGATTGGCAACCGGAAAACGCCATCGCGATGGCTATCAGCGTTGCAAAAGCTGTAAAATTGTTGAGTTTGCTGATCAACAGAAGAACGCTAACAATAAAATGCTAGTGGAAGTGTCAGCAAAGGAAGGATCTGTTGTGTTCGGCGAAAAACCGAAGACAATCAGCGTTTTGCTGCGTCTGGTGGGGCCGGAATCGTCCCAGATACCGCCTGTTTTGGCAACCTGAGTCCCATATGTCTGCGACCGCATGAAATAGACTATGGGCGTAAAGGCGACACCAAACTGTTTTGAAGGTCTTAGATGCCGTCTTTGAGGAATCGTTCTAAATTGAGATCTGTTCGGCCGGTAAGAACCAGCCCCACAAATCCGGAAGCGACTTCGGCACTAATTCTTTGTTGGACTGGAACCCTGTGCCGCTCCATTTCACTGGCCTGTCTGGCGTGTTCAGCCGCCATTTCCGCTACGGCGGATGTTCCGGACTTTAACCGCGAAGTTCGCCCGCTGCTGTCAGATCGGTGTCTGGCATGTCATGGGCCCGACGGCACGCATCGGGAAGCCGATCTGCGGCTGGATGATTTCTCCAGCATGACGGCCGATCGCGACGGCTATCGCGTGGTTGTTCCCGGTGATCCGAGTTCGAGTGAGTTGTTGGATCGGATCACCAGCAAAGACGAAGATCTGATGATGCCACCGCCGCATCTGGGAAAGCCACTGTCTGCCAAAGAAATCGACATTCTGCGGCGATGGATCGCTGGCGGTGCTGAAGTGAAAAAACACTGGGCCTACGTTCCACCGATCAGTCGTCCGGCACCGAATGTCACAGGAAAGGCATGGCCAAAAAACTGGATTGATACTTTTGTACTGGCTCGACTGGAAAAAGAAGGTCTGAAACCTTCTCCGGATGCGGACCCGATCACTGCCATTCGCCGGCTGCATTTCGATCTCACCGGGCTACCCCCGTCACCAAAAACTGTGGCTCTGTTTGCGAAGAACCCGTCCGATTCGGCGTGGGAAAAGCTGGTCGATCAGTTGCTCATGACGGACGCTCACGCCGAACGTATGACGGTCTATTGGCTGGATTTGGTGCGTTTCGCAGATACTGTCGGCTACCACGGCGACCAGGATCACAACTCTTCACCCTACCGCGACTGGGTGATCGATGCGTTTGCTGACAACATGCCGTTCGATCAGTTCACACG
>CAYZYB010000038.1:0-13006 GCA_964481505.1 uncultured Planctomycetaceae bacterium
CGATTGTGGCCGGTGAGGATGTAGCGGCTGGGTGCTGCTTCCATCGAGGCCTGTGTTCCCCGAAGCCACGAGACGTCGAACTTGTCCTGAATATCGCGGCGATCGTTTTTGTAGTTCTCAACGTCCCAGAATCGACAATATCGATCAGCACTGGCGGAAAGAACTTTGTTGCCAGCTGTGTCGACGAAACCCGCAGCGTTGACCTTTGCGCCGTGTCCTTCGAGTCGCTGGGTGAAGGTGAGCTGCCCGGATTCTGACAATTCCCAGACTCCGATCGAACGGTCGTCCGAGGCGGTGACAATTCTCCGGCCGTTGTTGGAGAACGCGATATCGTTGATCGGGCGTTGATGTTCCTTGAGCACCCAGCCGGTCGCGTTTTCTTCCGAAAGATCTGCGGCGTGCACAAACGGAAATCGATCGCGTCCGGAAAAATCAGACGCTGAGCGTTTGGGGAGGATCATCAATTCGCCGTTTCGTCCATTACTGATCAGTAGATGCTTTTCATCCGGCGAAACGGTGATGCGTTGTGGTGGGTTGTTACGATCGCGTGGAAACCGAAGCTGGCCGAGTCGCTGTGGTCGCGACGTGGGTGCTGATTCCGGCGGTAGTGCGTATGCCAGAACGTCTGCGGATTCTCCACCGCGAGAACCGGCATAGAGAAACATGTTGCTGTTCGGCAGAACCGCGAGATCTCGAATGCCGGAACCGCTCCGAATAGACCAACGCTCTTTTCGCGTGGTCAGATCCCACGATCGAATTGATCCCCCCTTATCCGCGGCCAGTAGAAAGCCATCAGCCAGAACAACTTTGGTGATGTCTGCGCCGTGTTCGCTGATCGTATGATGCTCCTGCGTTTCCGGTGTCCACAGGTGCAACACATTCTTTGCGGAAGCGACGATCAAATTCTCGTCGTCGCTGATCATGACGGAGGAGATCTCCGAATCCAGCGACAGTGTTGATTGCGGTGCTTCAGGAAAGTCATCCAGGGCCGTTGCTAGTTTCCACAGTGACAGCGTGCCTTCGGTGTCGCCCCACACGACAGTTTTTCCGGCAGGGCTGATGGTCTGAGTCTGGATGGGTGCGGCAGTAACGCGAGTACGTTTTTGCAGCTGTTGTTGCCTTTGTTTCAATTCCCAGATTCGTCGTTCTCGTTCTTTGAGCGGCAGTTTTGTGACTTCCGGATCCTTGTCGAGTGCTACCAGCATCTGTTCGATCTGCCGCAACGCAGAAGCGTAATCGGAGTTGCGTGCCAGGTTGGCGATGTCGGCATTCCTGAGGTCAACACCAGCGCGAACTTTTTCGACTTCAAGATGAGCGACTTCTGCTTTGGCGGTGGAAATTTCTGCCTTCGCAATGGCGATGTCCGCTTCTGCTTTCTTTACGGCAGCGACGGCGGTCGCGGCTTTTGCATCAGCTTCCATTGCTTCTTTCATGGCATCTGCAGCTCTGGAAGTGGCGTTATCAGCATCCCGTTGTGCGACAAGAACGTCAGCTTTCGCCTTTTTAACCTCGTCTCTGGCCGATGCGACCTCTGCTTTCACCGTCTGAACTTCCGCTTTCGCGTCAGCAAGGTTCCTTTCGGCGGCAGCCACTTTTGTATTCGCGTCTGTGAGTTTGTCGTTGGCGGCTTCGACTTTTTTGTCGGCGGCAGCGACTTTTTCGTCGGCTTCAGCAACCTTCTTCTCCCCATCCTTTAGGTCCTGTTGCAATTGGTCTTTGGTGCCAACCAGCGCCACGATTTCGTCTTTTTGCTGCGAGATTTTGATCGACTGTACGAATGAAATCGCGCCGACAAGTGCAATGATTCCGGCAGCTGCCATGGTGGCGTACTTCAGGCCGTTACGCAGCCGACGGGCCTTTGTCATCTTTTGAGTGAGCTGCGTGAATTCTTCGCCTTCTTCGGTGGCAGCGATTTGCAAGCCAAGATCGAAGTCCCCCTTTGAATCGGCGAGTTCCGCGTAGGCCAGGCGAGTTTCACGCAGACCGGAGCGAGCGGCCGGGTTTTCGGGCCATTCGGCGTGTGCTTCTTCGAAGAGCGCGGCGGCCGTTTGGTAGTCCTGATATCCGCGTTGGTGGCCGTGTTCACGGGCTTCGGCAAGTGATCCGGCCGCTCGATCCGAAAGATGGCGGCTTTCTTCGTGACGCTGGAATCCTTTGATTGCGTCCTGAAATTCCAACACGCTGGCGTGACGTTTTTTCGGTTCGATGTGCATCGCTTTCATGGCGATGTCCATTAGTTCTCCGGTAACGTCCGATTCCCGAATCTTGTTGTCGCGAACAACGGAATCGATAACCTTCCACAGTCCGCTGTTACCGGATTTCGAATCCGGTTCCGGAAATTCATGCGGAGGCTTGAAGACGATGGCTTCAAACAGAATCGCGCCCAGCAGATACACGTCACTCCATGTTCCGATCGCGTCGGCAGGGCCTGTCCAGAGTTCGGGCGACATGTAAGCAGGCGTGCCAGCTCCGAAAGAAGCAGAGCCGCTGGAAATGTTTTTATCGCCTTCCATCACTGCCGGTACTGCCAGACCCCAGTCCAGGACAAGCACCTCCCCGAATTCCCCCAGCATGATGTTTTCGGGCTTGAGGTCTCGATTCACAACTCCGTTATGGTGAGCGTACGCGACGGCATCGCAAACCTTGTGGAGCACTTCAAGGTTTTCTTCGAGCGTCATTTCCGTGATGCGTTCGTTCCACGGAGTTCCGTGAACTCGCTTCATCGAATAGAACGGAGAGCCGTCTGCGGTTTCACAGAGGTCGTGGATCGGAATAATGTGGGGGTGAACAAGGTTGGCTGTGACGAGAGCTTCCGACAGAAACATTTCCCGCCGCTGTTTGACGATCTGCGAAATGCGGCCCTGTTTTGTGTAGGTACGTTTTTCGTTTTCTCTGAGTGGCTTCAGAGTCTTGATGGCCAGTTCGCGATTCAGAGACGTCTGCGTGGCGATGTAGATCGCTCCCATGCCGCCTTCTGCCAGTTTTTCAACGATCTGGTAGTCCGGCGCGTCGCCCTTAACTGTGCTTTGGAACTGTTCGTCCCCGGTGACCGGACGCCGTCGAATTGTCAGGCTTGCGTCGAGACCGTCACTGGACTTTTTGCTCCAGATTTGTGTCCGTTTGCCTTCAGATGAAGCCGTCACATTGACAGGTGGTTCGGCTACGACCGTATCGCTGGATTGCTTCTCGCCAACTTGCGCCTGCCATGCCTCGTACTCTTCCGCAGACATTCCTCGCATCGCCATCGTTCGCGAGAAGATCATAGTTCCGTCGGGATCTGCGGCCTGCTCCTGGGGCGGGCCTTCGAGCATCACAGTGCCGTCGATGCCTCCCGTTTCTGCGTTTCTGCTTTCTTTGTCAAAGCTGAAATCGTGGTGCGTTGGAGTATTGTCCGGGACCCATGTCTTATCTGTGTCGGCTGCCTCAGCTGGGGCGCCTTCGATCCCGCTGTGAGTTGGTGTGTCTGATGGCACCCATGTTTTGTTGGGGTCGTCTGCGTCGACTGCTCCTGAATCGATTCCGTTATGAGTTGGTGTGTCTGATGGAACCCATGTTTTGTTGGGGTCGTCAGCGTCGGCTGCTCCCGAATCGATCCCGTTGTGAGTGGGTGTGTCTGATGGAACCCATGTTTTGTTGGGGTCGTCTGTGTCCGGGGCGATTGAGTTGTCTGTGTGAATCGTCGGTGTCGCGGAAGGTACCCATGTCTTGTCGGTGTCGTTGACGTTTTCCGATTCGTCCTGTTTGAGTTCCTGGTCCGGAATCCAGGTGTCTTCGACGCCGGCGATTAACGGGTTGCCTGCGGCGTCCGTTGGTTCTTCCGGTTCGGAATTGTTCGTGGGAACCCATGTCTTTTGGACGGCATCCGCATCATCGGCCGGCGGAGTTTCCGGCGGTTTGGAACGCGGCGAAGGTGTCCATGTTTTTCCATTGTCCAGCAGCTCATCATCGCGCGCAGCAGGTTTCTGCGGGATGTCGGCATCTCCGGCAAAACTAAGATCGCCCTGGAATTCGGACGAATCTGAATCTTCGCTTTCGGAGTTATTGCTATGAGGATTGTTCGTGGCCATGTTGGTCACCGTTGAAGGAAATCAGTTATTCTGTTTGCGACACGTTTCGGCTCCGGAATTGTCGTCCGGAATTTGTTGCATATTCTATCTGAATTTATCTGTTGGCTTGTCTGTCTAACCCGACTCGTGGTTGAGGTCTTCCTGTTGCCGTTCCATCCGCCGGAGTGTTCTGGCGGTGCGAGTGAGCGCCGTTTCGCGTTCTGTTTGCCGTCGCTTCCATCGCGCGACTTTTGTGAATGCGACAGACGGCAACAACACGGCAGCAGCGGCTGCGGCCTGGTTGTTTTCAGGTTCTGTGGTCCGTGAGATTTCTGCATCCGTGTTGATGTTGGGTTGATGCTTAGCGTCTGCTGTGGCATCTTCCTGAGGCAGACCGTCCAAAGCTGCGCCATCTGCGGGAGCTGGTTCAGCAGCTTCTTCCTGGACGTCGGGTTGCTCGAATTCCAGTTCTTTAAGTTGATACGGTTCGAAGGTGTCCGGAAGCCGTTCTGTTGCGGGGCCTGGTCGACCGCCCGTGATTTCGAATTTTACGATGGGCCGTTCGATACGCTGTCCGCTGGTTTCTGTGATCAGCCACACTTCGTATCCGGAACCGTCCTGCAGTTCCGGATTTTCTTCGACGAATTCTTCGAAGCTTTCTCGATTGGAAATAAATTCACTGTCGGTAATTCGCGGGATTACGATTTCGGCTTCGGCATCCAATTCAAAGTAGCGGCGAACCTGCAGATACACTTCCGTGCCAATCGCCGCATCCGAAGAAGCTCCCGCACCGAAATCGATGTTGCCGACAACATCCGACACAACCGGAAGTTCAAACGGCGCTTCAATACGAGGGATCTCCAGGGCTGGGCGTTCTGTAGGCGCGTTCGGGACCGCTCCAGGTGGGGGCCCGGCAATGAATTCCCATTCTGCCAGACCGACCGGGCGACCGGTCGGAGTTTGCACATCGTTTAACAGTGGCAGTTGCGCGGCTTCCTGATTAAACGTGTCGAGATTGTTGGTGTCTGTCGAACTCAGGAGCGCCAGACTTGTGGCCGCAGGATTGATGGCGACTCCATTGGCATCCGTGATTGTGGGTGACACACCGGAGAAATCCGGTGGAGCGGTGTCGAGGGTTCCAGCGGGATCTGTGGCATCGCTTCCCCAAATGTTAATGGACGAATGTTGAGCCACGCTAAAACGTACGCCGAAGATGTTTGGGTTCAGCTGTCGGCCGTTACGATCGTTGGCGGTCGTGATCTGATCACTAACGGCATAGATATGAGGCACGATGTACCGTTCGCCACCTTCGTCAATGTAGAAGACTGTTTTGTCGGCGTCCGCAATATCGAAGGCCAGTATTCCGGATGTGTTAAGGGTCGCATCACCAGCAGGTCCTGATGACGTCAGACTGGTTTGCGAAACAGCTCCCCAGTCGATGACGACTTCAAGGTTCTCTTCACCGGCCACGCCGAACACCAAATCCAATTCACCGAGGAATCCGTTTGGCACGAACGTCAGGTTGCTACGCATGTTTTCTGCGTCGGCCAATGTGACGAAAGCGGCATCGTTGACTGATCCGGGTGCGGCGAAGGCAGTTGGGCGTGGAGCAACCTGCCTGGCGACTCCCCCATCTGTGCGGACTTCTGTGTTGTCACTCAGGTTGACGGTACCGTTGCTGCCGGAAGAGCCTGCAATGATCGTCAAAACATCGCCGGTGATGTCGTCAAAGACACCGGGAGCCGGGTTTTCGTCGCTGGTGACGATGGTGTTGTCGGCAAGAGTGAAGTTGCCGTTGCGGCTGATCAGCGTGATGGATTCGTCGATGCTGGTTGCGATCGTGTCGTGTGCCGCGTTAACGTTTTCGGTCACCGTTAGGTCGTCTTCGGCGGTGATGTTGATGTCACCAGCGTTGCTGTTGATTCCTGTGGTCGTCACAAAGCTCACGTTGCCGTTGCTCTGAGCAGGAACCTCGCCAATCGTCAGATCGTCGGCATCAAAGAACGTGATATCGGCAAAGTTGAAATCGTTGTCGATCGCCAGAACATCGACGTCGTTGTTGGCAGCTCCAAGGTTGACGATTCCGGCGCCGGCTTGATGGATGCCAAGTTCATTCGCAGTGATGACACCATCGCTGTTTTGCAGAACGGATCCGGTTGTGGTCACTCTGGCATCAGCTGTGCCAGCGTTCAACTGTTGATTCAGCTCCAAAGTTCCATCGACATTCAGCAGCAGATCTCCATCCGACGACATGATGCCGTTGGTTTCTGCAAAGGTGATGTTGCCAATCGTCTGACTCGTCAGCGTTTCTACCAATGCTCCATCAACCTCATTGAAAACAATGGTGCTGCCGGGGCTGCTGTTAAGAATCGCGACAGTACGAATGTTGTTGCCATCGTCCAGTAAAACGTCACCAGCAAGTGATTCCTGGCGAACTCCCAGTTCGTCTGCAGTGATGTTGCCTGTCGCTGCTTGAGTGATATCGCCGTCCGCAATGATGCGTGCATCTGCGGTGCCAGTGTTGAACTGTCGGTTGATTGTGAAGGTGCCATCCGCGTTTAGCAGAGCGTGGCCATTGTTGGTCATCAAACCGTCGGTCGCAGCGAACACGATGTTGTCGCAGGTCGCAGCGGTAATGAAGTCGATCAGCAGATCGTCGATGTCGTTGAACGCGATGACTCCACCGTCGGCAGAATTCTCCGCCGCCATGGTGTCGACATCGTTGTTGGCGTCCAGCACGATGTTTCCGGTCGCAGCTTCCTGCCGAACGCCAAGCTGTGCCGCGGTGATCGTGCCATTCGCTGATTGAGTGATGTCTCCATCTGCGATCAGGTAAGTGTTGGCCGTTCCACTGCTGATCGCTTCGTTCACCGTTAGAAAACCATCAGCGTTAATGAACACGTCCGTGTTCGTCGTGGAGATGCCGTTGACTGTGGCGACGGTGATGTTGCCGGTCGAGAGTCCGCCGACTTCGCCGATAGTCAGGTCGTCGACATCGTTGAGGGCAATTTTTCCACCGCCCGGATTGTTGATGGCTGCGGTGTTAACGTCGTTGCCGTCGTCCAGCACCACATCGGCGCCCGCAAGTTGCTGGTTGACCGCGAGTTCGTCGCCGGTGGTATTTCCGCTGACTCCCTGCGTGATCGCGCCGTTGCTTTGCAGTCGAACGTCGGCTGCGCCCGCGTTGACGGCTTCAGTCAGCGTCAGCGTGCCGTCGGATTCGATGGTGATGTCACCATTGGTGCTGACGACGTCTTCTGTCTGTGAAAACGTGACCCCGCCGTCGGTCTTTGCATCGACTGTATCGACAACAAGATCGCGAGTGCTGCGAATCGCGACTGTTCCGCCATCGAAGGCGTTGCTGACGGCGATCTCGTCGATATTGTTATCGAACGCCAGCTGAATGTCGCCGCTGGACGTGCCGTTCTGCTGTACGCCGAGTTCGTTGGCTGTCACTGTGCCGTTGGCGTCCTGGGTGATATCGCCCTGAGCAATCAAACGGACGTCTGCGGTGCCGGCGTTGACAATATCGTCGATTGTCAGAGACTGATCGGCTTCGAGTGTGATGTCGCCGTTGTTTGTTGTGATGCCGGTGATTGCCGCGAACGTTGTGTCTCCTGCTGCTTGTCCTGTGATGGAGCCGACTGTCAGGTCACGCGTGCTTTGCACGGTCACCATCCCGCCGGCAGCCACATTGTCTGCGGCGACTTCGTCGATGTTATTGTTGAATCCAAGCTGGATATCTCCTCCAGCGTCTTCCTGTCGGAGGCCGAGTTCGTTGGCGGTGATCAGCCCGTCGGAATCCTGCGTGATGTCTCCATCGGCAATGAAACGCACGTCGCCGGTGCCAGCGTTGACGTTTGTATCCAGCGTTAAAGTGGATTCGCTTTCGAGAAGAATGTCGCCGTTTGTCGTGGCAACGTCTTCGGTCTGATTGAAGACGACTCCACCGTCCGTTTTCGTATCCACGCTGCCAACTTCGAGAGCTCGCGTGCTTTGAATGGCAATGTTGCCGCCGGTGAAGGCATTGTTGGCAGCGACTTCGTCGATAGCGTTGTCGAAGGCAAGCTGTACATCGCCACTCGCTGTTCCGTTCTGTTGAACGCCCAGTTGGTTGGCGGTGATTGTGCCGTTTGCATCCTGAACAATGTCGCCCTGAGCCATCAAACGCACGTCGGCGGTTCCGGCGTCCACAATATCGTCCAGCGTTAGGGACATGTCGCTTTCTACGGTGATGTCGCCGTCCGTGGAAATCAGTCCGGTGGTCGTAGCAAACGTGACACCCGCATCGCTGGCCGCATCGACCGTGCCGACCGTGAGATCTCGCGTGCTTTGCAGAGTGATCATGCCACCGTCAAAGTCGTTTGCAGCAGCAACTTCATCAATCGCGTTATTGAATCCCAATTGGATGTCGCCGCCGGCAACGCTGTTTTGCCGGACTCCCAGTTCGTTGGCGGTGATGGTTCCGGTAGATGTCTGAGTGACATCGCCGTTGGCAAGAATTTGCACGTCGGCAGTGCCCGCGTTGAGCTGCTGATTGATCGTCAGTGCCGTACCGACGTCCAGCAGAATGTCGCTCGTGCCGCTCGCGAGTCCGGCGATACTCCCATTCACTGGTGTGGCAACAGTATCGATCGTCACGTCGTCGATGTCTCGGTAAGTGATCGTGCCGGAGTTATTTCCTGCCAGGATGTCGGTGTCGTTCAGCGGGTTGGTGAGCTGGTAGGTGCCGGTTCCGTTCAGAATCAGGCTGCCGCTGCGAATCTTTGAATCGAACGACGGTTGAGCGGTCTGGTCGGCCTGGTCAACGGTGACGCCCGTGGCATTGATCACGGCGATGTTGTCGCCGACGTCGATGGCGAATTCATCGCAGTCGAGATCGGTGAGTGTCATGTCGGTGTCAACGTTTATCGTGAGATTGCCAGCGGCTGCGTTTGTCGATTGCCCGTCGAATTCGATAGTGCCGCCGCCTGTTCCGTGGATCGTGATTTCTTCTGATTGCCCGGACTTAAACAGCAATCGCGTCGCCGTCAGGTCGATGCCGCCCGCTGCTGCGACATCGGCAGCTTCGATGCGAAGATCGCCCGTCACCATATTGACTGCGTTCGGCAGCGTAATGGTTCCGGTCGGCGTCCGTATGGAAAGGTTCGTTGCGGTAGGCGTGGCGGCCGACAGATCGATGTCGGAATCACTCGACAAAAAGATTGTTCCCGCAGGGCCTGCGTTAAGCGTGTTTACGACGGTGGCGCTAGTCTGATGAACGGCAATGATCCCGGTGGCAGTCAGATTCATGACGGCGGAATCGACTTCAAGCGGGTTGGTAGCGTCATTTTTGAAGACAGACGTTCCACCTTCGCCGATGTCTGTTCCCGCGGTGATGACGACGTTGCCATTCGCTGCGTTGATGTTGACCGCATTGTCGTTGTTGGAATCAAGCACGCTGCCGACGGTGGCTTCTATGGTGACTGTCGGGGCTGGTCCGTTGGCTGAAATCGTGTTGACAAGAACATCGCCGGTGTCGGCTGTGAGGTCAATATTTCCAGCGGTCGCCGTGATTGCTGTTGCTGTGATCTCCCCCTGAGCATCGATGTCGACGTTTCCGGCGTCAGCCGTGACACTGGTCGCGACCACATCACCCGCGACGGCATCAATGTTTACCGAATCCGCGGCTGCAACACTGGTCGCTGTCACATCGCCGGTTGAGGCTGTAAGCGAAACGCTGTCACCAACGCCTCCATTTGCATCGACACTGGTGGCGATGATGTCGGCACCGGCCGTGACGGCGATTGCTCCATCGACGGTCGAAACGTTGTCGAGTGTTAGGGCGTCGGTTTCGTTGAGAGTTATGTCGCCAGCGACCGTTGACGCAGCCGTTGTTGTGTTAATTGTTGTGTCCAGAGTGATACTGCCGGTCGCGGTGGCGTTCAGATGATCAGCGACGACATCCGGGTTGGTTCCACTGTTGGTGATGTCTCCACCTTGAGCGTCAAGATTTACGTCAGCGTTAGCGCCGGTTCCGGCGTTCACTGAAACGACTTCGATACCCGCGTCTGTGCTGGTCAGGCTGATGTCGTTGTCGTCGGCATCCGTGGTCGAAGCAACGTCGGTCGCTGTGATCTGATTTCCGGCGACAACATTGATTTCGCCATCGGCTGTGTCGATGTCTGCCAGGTCGATGGCGTCCGTTTCTGCGATGTCGATGCTGCCCGCGGACGTGCTGCTGGCGTCGAGCGTATCGATGGCGGTGTCGATGTCGTCAGCGCCGCCGATGTCACCGCTGGCGGTAAGCGTTGCTGTGGTGCCGAGTACGTTTTCGCTGCCGATGCCTTCCCCGGAACGATTGTCGGTGATATTTCCATCGGTTGCCGTGACGTTTACCGGACCACCCGAACTGTTCAGTTCGCTGATCGCAACGTCCATGGTGGCGTCGTAGCTGATTGCGCCGGTCGCGGTCGACGACGTCGTGCCGTCCGCCATGATGATGCTGCCGTCGTCAGCGGTGACGTCGATGTTTCCAGCGCCAGCGGTGGTGATGTCGGCGTCCTGAGTCACCGCGTCGCCGGTGATATCGATGTTGCCTGACGTTGAAGAAATCAGTTCGTTGAGATCGGCGGTTCCGGCTGTGGCATCGACGTCGATGTTTCCAGTGTCCGTCGTCAATTGACTGACCGTGGCATCCGCGGCGGCATCGTAGGTGATGTTGCCATCGGCAGTGGTCGAGGCGACACCTGCATTCATTGTGATGCTGGTTGTGTCAGCGGTGACGTCGATGGTTCCGGCGCCAGCGGTGGTGATGTTGGCGTCCTGAGTTACCGCGTCGCCGGTTATGTCGATGTTGCCTGACGTTGAAGAAATCAGTTCGTTGAGATCAGTGGTTCCGGCTGTGGCGTCGACGTCGATGTTTCCGCTGCCCGTCGTCAACTGACTGACTGTGGCATCCGTGGCGGCATCGTAGGTGATGTTGCCATCAGCTGTGGTCGAGGCGACACCTGCAGCCATCGTGATGCTGGTTGTGTCAGAGGTGACGTCGATGGTTCCAGTGCCACCGGTGGTGATGTTGGCGTCTTGAGTCACCGCGTCGCCGGTGATGTCGATGTTGCCTGACGTTGAAGAAATCAGTTCGTTGAGATCAGCGGTTCCTGCTGTGGCGTCGACGTCGATGTTTCCGCTGCCCGTCGTCAATTGGCTGACCGTGGCGTCCGTGGCGGCATCGTAGGTGATGTTGCCATCGGCAGTGGTCGAGGCGGCACCTGCATTCATTGTGATGCTGGTCGTGTCAGCGGTGACGTCGATGGTTCCAGTGCCAGCGGTGGTGATGTTGGCGTTCTGGTTAACGGCGTCGCCATCGATGTCGATGTTGCCGGTTGCCGAAGAAACGGTGGCGTTGCTTTCGAACGTTCCGGCATTCGCGTTCAGCGTGACGTCTCCGGAACCGTTCGCAGAAATGGCGTCGTTCACTGTCAGGTCGGTAGCAGATTGAACGTTGATCGTGCCGTTGCCGCCGAGAGTCGTAATTCCGACAACTTCGTTCAAGCACGTGCCGGCGGAGACCGTTGCGATGGTGACAGCATTCGCGTCGTTGAAGGTAATGTCGCCCGTCGCCGATTCGGCTGCAAAAACGTTAACATCATTGGCGGCGACGTTTAGCGTGATGTTGTTGCCGGCTCTAACCCCCAGAGCGTTCGCAGTCACGATTCCGACCGCGGTTTGTGTGACGTTACCGGTTGTTGCTTCCAGTCGAACCGTGCCAGCGGCATTGATGCCGGATGTCACAGTGATGTCTCCGGTGGCGACACATGATTCGAAATCGCCGCCAGTGGTGACCCCGGTTACCGTGGCATTGAAGCAGCCAGCGGCGGTGACTTCACCGATTGTGTAGCCATCGCTGTCAACCAACGTGATATCCCCGGTCCCGCCATCGGCCGCGAATTCGTCGATGTCGTTTCCGGCCGATGAAAGGTCGATTCCAGTGGCCGCTCTGGCACCAAGTTCCTGAGCAGTAATCGTGCCGCCGATTTGCGTGATGCCGCCCGTGGTGGCCAACATCCGCAGCGTGCCCGTTCCGATGGCAATTCCGGTTGCCAGCGTGATCGATGTGGCACACAGAGTGATGTCGTCGTCACTGCTCATTATTCCCGTTGTCATAGAACCGTCAACGGTGACAGTTCCGACTTCCAGGGCGGTGGCGTCGACGTATTCTGTGCTGCCACCGTTGTTGGAAGCAATGGTAGCAAAGTCGTTTGCTGTGTTGGTCAGTAGGCTGGTTCCGGAAACATTGAGAGCCAGGCCGTTTCCAGTGATGGCTGCTGCCTGCGCTAAGTTGCCCGTCACATCCAGCAACAGATTACCAGCGCCGACTGCGATGGCCTGGTTGATGTTCAGATCACCACCGGTAGTTAGCCGGACATCGTCGTTGGTCGTAGTGATGCCCGTAGCTGTCATGCCGTCCACAGCGACTGCACCGACATTAAGAGCGTCGACATCGGTGTAGCGTGTGATTCCGCCGTTGTCTGCAGCCAGAGTCGCGAATGCGTTGCCGGAATTGGTTAGCGTGGTGGTTCCGCTGACCATCAGAGCCAGGCCGTTTCCGGAGATCGCTGCAGCTTGCGTGAGATTGCCAGTCACGGCGAGAAATAAATCGGCGGCACCGACGGCGATGGCTTCTGAAACTGTGAGATCTCCGCCAGTAACCAGCTTGACGTTATCGTCAGACGTCGTGATTCCGGTGACCGTCATGCCGTCGACCGTGATTGCTCCCACAGTCACAGCATTCGCATCGGTATACAAAGTTTCGCCGCCGTTGTTGGCCGCCAGCGTAGCGATGTCGTTGCCCGAATTCTGCAGAGTTGTGGTTCCGTCGACCATGAGAGCCAGGCCACCGGCGGTGATGTCACCACCTGCTTGCTGCGTGACGTTTCCGGTAACTGCCAGGAACAAACTGCCGCTGCCCAGTGCAATAT
>CAYZYB010000039.1:0-12850 GCA_964481505.1 uncultured Planctomycetaceae bacterium
GACAGAGAACAGATGGTCCCTTCACCTGGCACACCATCTCTTTTGGTCAATGATGGACCGAAAGCAGGACGTCTCATACGTAAGGATACAGCGATGTTGAAGAAAACATGGAAAGCTCTCATTCTATGCGCCGTAGCCGCGATCTCATTCGCGAGCTCAAGCGCATCAGCCGGTGACGGTTTCTGGCGGGACTTGTTCAACTCCCAATCCGATTGCATTCAATTCACTGCAACGGAAGAAATCCTCTTCATGGGGCGCGATTCACGCGTCGGCGACGACGGCAACATTGTTAACGGTCCGGATGCACAATCCCTGGGCTTCAACAACGCAGACTTCAATCATGAAGTTGGGTACCGCGTTTCTATGGGGGTGCAATCGCCGGAAAAGCGTTTAGAAGTCATTTTCGGTGAGTACGGTGACTGGGACTGGCGTGAAGATGGCATCCTCTCAACCGGACTCAATTTTGACGGCGGTGTTGGGTTTGTCGCTGGTGCCAACCAACTGGGGATCGACACGTTCTTTCGCCCTATCGCCGCCGCAGCGTTTTCAGCTGCCGATGAAACTGACGGACTTGGCCCAACGGCAGCGTCGCTCGACGCGTTTCCGACTTACGAAAATTTCTATTACAGCGACCTGCAGGACCTGCAGGTCAACCTGCTGAGCAACAGCTCCAGCAAGCCGCTTCATATCGGATTGGGATATCGAAACGTTCAACTTGATGAGTTGGTGGGCACATCACTTTCAGGTATCTATCGCGGTGTGGATGTTGCAGCTGGACTTGGCGACAATCGACTGACAGACGCAGACCTCACTTCAGCAGGGCTGACATTCATCGGCGGAACCGCGGACGGATTTGAAGATCTCGGTCAGAACCTGCTGACGATGACCTACGAAGGGGCGACCAGTAACAATCTCAATGGATTCCAATTCATTGCCGACGTGTGCCTGGTAGACGGTCCGCGTTTTAATATGACGATGATCGGCAAAGCCGGTGCGTACCACAACCACGCTTCCGGGCGGGTTCAGGAACGTTACTCCGGAGCAACAACCGGTGTTCCCGGCGGAACGAATTCGACATACGGTGCAAATTTCAGTGATACAAAAGATACTGTTTCATTCGTCGGTGGTTTGGCGGTCAAAGCCGGCCTGAGGCTCACGGATCACCTGCAACTGATCGGTGGCTACGAAGGGATCTTCATTTCAGGAGTTGCACTTGCCCCCGAACAGGCGAATAGTTTTCGCAACGGGCAATATGAAGTCAACACAGATGGCAATGTGATCGTCCACGGAGCCAACTTTGGGCTGGAACTGACGTATTAAGACAGTGCGACGTCGACGACGAGCATTCCATCAAGATTCCATTGAAATTCTGCGGGAAGCAAGCTTCACTTGAAAGACAGGATCGAAAGATCAATCGGCTTTGTGCGAGCAACTGCGCTCGGGGGCCTTCTCTTTCTGTTGCCGTTGGCCGTTGTGGTTGGGCTTCTCGGATACCTTTACAGCTTTGTTGTGGTGATTTACGAACCGCTGAAGGAATGGATTCCTGTCCGTTCCGCAGCAGGGATCGCCTTACTGTTTGGTGCGGCCATTCTGGTGTTGCTGTTCGGGTGCTTTGCGGCGGGGCTAATGGCTCATCGCGCAATCGGGCGACGCGTTTCGCAGTTCATTGAAAAGTACCTAACCACCTTCTTTCCCAAATACGCGATCTATAAAGACATTCTCGCTGGCAACATCGGAGGTACCTGGAACGTTCCATCGCTTAAGCCGGTGAAAGTTGCAACGCGAGAATGCCAGCGGATTGCCTTCGAATCAGACCGACTCGCGGATGGTACCGTCGTCGTCTTTTTTCCTGGGGCTCCCGATCCCTGGATTGGCCACGTTGGCACGGTTGAGGCTGACAATGTCGAACCGTTTGACATGCCGTTCAATGATGTCGTCGGCCTTCTGGAACAGCTTGGGCGTGGAGCGTCTGCACGAACCGGAGATGGTACGTAAGTCCAGTGGGTCGCAATCGAGTGCCTTAGAGCAATCGGGCGAAGAGGAAAATAACGGCGAAAGGAGACAGGTACGGGGCACGAACCCGACTCCCCCGCCGCCACCCTTGCGGATGGTTCAACCGATTTTAGTAATCGCACTCACCGTCGCCAGGGCGGAGCCCGTGACCGGAGTTTATCGTCGCGGAAAGGCGAAGAACCAGGACAGTTCTCGTCCCGATGCTCGTGCTCCAATCATGGTATCGCCATGTGTGAACGGCTCCTGCCACCGAATAACCCCACCGGCGATCGGTTCCGTAGCGTTGGGCTGCCACCCGTACAATTGAAACTGCGACGGGATGGGGAGCGGAAAGTGACCGGTAAAGGATACGCCGTCGATGCTGTAGTCCTGAATCATCGCATTGTGTCGCACTGAGCTTGAAGTGAATTTAACGATGGCGGGCCACTGAACTTCGTATCGCAGGTTTGTCCGCATGTCTTCCCCGGAAGCGGAAGCAAACTCTGGATCAAGAGGAGCGTCGAAAAACACACCGTTCTGCCATGTGTCTTTCACCTTGCGACTCCAGTGGACCCTTCCAAACACCGTTTGCATGTGATCATTGTCAACGGCCGTGAAGAGACACTGGATTGGGGTTCCCCATTTAATACGTTGTTTCGATTCGAACTTGCATTCCAGTGGAGCAATTTCCAACAGCGGGGTTGGTCGCCATCCGGTCTCGCGAATGTTCGACAGCAGTTTCACCCCGCGTAGAGGTCGCTCACGATCGGCATATTGTCGGCTTCCTTGTGGTCTGCCCGAAGTGTTTACACTTTGCACTGGCGTGGCTTGAACCTGCTCGTCCGCTGATGGAACGAATGGTTGTGTTCGTCCATTCATTGTCATTATCAATTCCCCGTCAAAGATGGATGTCAGGTATCTCCGTTCCTTGCGACTGTCACCAGTATTGGTTCCCTCGTCTCTCATAATTCTAGGGCAGCAATTCACTGTATGTTTGATGTGTTTTCGCCATTGATAATTCGTGTTCAATCAATGTCTGTTTTGATGGAGCACTGTTTCGAAATCGCCACGATTGTGTTCGGAATTACCCTGCGCTGATGCGACATCATGACCCGATTTGGCGGGTCTCCCGGTTCTCGTTGCAGCGAATCAAACGCTTATACGCATGTTTCCACTGATTGACTTTGGTTCTGGTGGCGCGCGAATTGACGATGTCGTGTGTTCACCTGGAATGCGGGAAGTCTGTCTCTGGCGACGGAGTGTCAGGCTGCAGATTCTGTTAGAATCATCGCTGACAAACGCCGGTTTCTGTTGAGCCGCCCGTCCGCTACAAGCTACGAATAACACTCACCCTATGACCGATACCCCAATAGACGCGCCATGGCAAAGGCCGGAATGGGTCAGGCGAACGCAGTACATGCTGGATTCCTACGAACGCTGGACTGGTTCAACGCTGATTGTTCGCGAAAACCTCAGGGAAGATTCCCGCGCGTTGTACGAATCAGCGTTCATTGTTGTTGCACACGGTACAGAATCAGACCCGTTGCTAAATTATGGCAACGCAGCAGCGCTGGGGCTCTGGCAAATGTCGTTGGAGGAATTCCTGGGAACACCGTCTCGCGAGACGGCTGAACCTGTGCACCGTGATGAAAGAGCAGATCTGTTGCGGCGTACTACGCAAAACGGCTATATCGACGATTACAGTGGCATCCGTATCAGTTCCACAGGACAACGGTTCAGGATACACAAAGCCGTCGTGTGGAATTTGCATGATGACAACGGAGTGTACGTCGGTCAGGCCGCGACATTTTCTGACTGGACGTTTGTATAACGCCGCTGGACGGGAACATTTGCGTCGCGGTAGCGAGGAACCTTACGGTGTCCAAATTGTGTCCGACTGTGTGCTCCGGTCTGTGTCGGTTCGACACAGGCGTCGTGCCTTCATGCGCAGATACGGCGGAATGAATCTGCCGCGGTAGCCGTAGTGCGTCACGGCGGCGTCATAATCTGCTCGCACTGGTTCACGCAGGTCTTCGAGCACCATTTTGCTTCGACACAGGCCGCCTACTAACTCTTCCAGTCGATGCAGATATTCTGTCGTTCCGATTTCCCGATAGGATTCGTCCAGCGTTCGAGGCAATGGGCCCTTGTGATAGTATTCGACTCCAATCACAAACTGATGCCGCTCATTGCGGTGACTAATCTGAGCACTCACGGGCTGCTTATGCTGACTGATGTAAGTACCGTTGTCCCTGAGCACCCGTGCGATCTCGGCGTACATCGGAACAAGATCCGGTATGTAGCAGGAACTCACGGGTTGGTGAACAATATCGAATGCTTCGTCGCCAAGCTCCTGCAGGTCGTCCATTGAAGCATGCAGTGTGCGAATGTTGACGCCTCGTCGCTTTGATTCCTGCTCGTCCAGAGCAAGCATCGACTCACTAATGTCAACAACTGTCACATTCGCGCCAGCAACGGCATAAAGCACGGATTGCCAGCCGCCTCCGGATGCAAGACACAGGACATCGAGTCCTTCTACGGTTGAAGGTAACCAACCTCGACCGTCCAGAACCTTGAGCGGTCGCCGACACTCCTCGTCCGTTGCCACGCGAGCGAACAGGCTTCCGCTTTCGGCAAGCTGATTCCAGGAGTGTTGGTTAACGCGATGGTAGTCCACAGTAACAGCGAAAATTCAGGCGATGCAAAGAGAAGCCCCAAGCATAAAGCAGCCGCTGCTATTGTTTCCTTCCCA
Organism: uncultured Planctomycetaceae bacterium; assembly: GCA_964481505.1. Classification (GTDB taxonomy): domain Bacteria; phylum Planctomycetota; class Planctomycetia; order Planctomycetales; family Planctomycetaceae; genus Fuerstiella. The sequence continues at coordinate 4,745 of CAYZYB010000039.1, forward strand.
AAGACCGGATTGTCGCGGAATAGTGTCGATTCCTCAGCGACAGCCCAATTCATCAGCCACCGGCTATGTTCGTACCCCAAGGCTTCGCAGCAAACGCGAGGCGATGCGACGGACAACGTCTGCTGGACGCTGAGAGATGAATGCTGTTTCAGTCTGCCGAGTTGCCTTCATAACGCCGACTGCTCTATCCAGTCGATCATGGACAACTTTGTCACACTTGTCTGCAGAGCGAATCATCCGATTAATTACGATCATTGCATGTCGCAAGTCCGGGCCATCGATTTCAGGCAGACGAGTTTCCACAGAATGAAACGTAGAAGGGGTAATTAGTGTTTCTGAGTTATTCGTCACGATGTGAAGACATTTCCTGCTGTATTCATCCGAATTCCAACGCGGAAAACTCTCCGCGAACCCGCCCTCGGTGGCAATCGCGGATGACGCCTTAAACAGGACACGCAAATCTGGAAAATCCTCTTTGGGCCAGCAGATAACTCAAAAACACAGCGAATTCTGAGCCGCCCGGCAACAACAGCGACAGGGCTGAGAGCTATTCGGCGGCGTCTCCGAGCGCTTTCAGAAGACGTTGAACCCGAAGTTGTTCCGGGTTCTCGTCCACGTTAGCTTCACCCAGAAGCTTTCGAGCTTCGTCTTTGCGGCCTTCTGCAAGTAGTGCTGTGGCATGGCTGATGAGAGACGGGTACTTCCATTTCCCGGTGGGATACTGTTTTCTGTAATTCTTTAGCGTACTGATGGCCATTCCCATCTCACCGCGGTCAATCTGCGATAGTGCGGTCCAGTACAATGAATTCCCCGTAGCACTCTGGTTGACGGCTACAATAGCGTCCGGCAGGTTTCGATAGATAACCTCCGGCATTCCCTCGTTGCCTGGCAGTTCGCGAATTTCTTTGGGAACGCGAACTGGTATTACCTGCACAAGACTTGAGAGACGGATTTGTTGCATTTGCTGAATGATTCTGGTTTCTGTGCTGCCCATGACCTGACGGGTGCGGGCCTTCAGCAATCGGAACGAAGGTTTGCCAAAGAGCTTCTCTGTAGATTGAGACACCTGGACATACACTTCCATCAGACGTTGCTCTACGAATTTCTGACGTTCTTCATCGCTCATTTGCTCGGGAACAGACGTTTGCTCTTCCGGGGACTCCGGAATAAACACGTCACGCTCGAACGGCGCTTCGAAGAACCGCATCGTCTTCTTGTAATTTCCCTGCTGATCTTCTGACCGTGAGTTTGCCTTAATGACGCGTTCTTCTGGATAGGGCCACACAGAGAGTTTCTCAGATGTCCAGAGATCTCCGCCGGCTGCCACAACGCGTTCCACGAGTGGCCGAATTTCTGAAACGCCGCCTGTGAGTTCCTCAAAAAGAACGGCAGCATCATCCGCAGCAAGCGAATCCTGAAGCACCAGCATCCGTGGCGAAAACGTGGCGACTTGTGCAATGACGCTCGCTGACGAGTCTTTCCAGCGGTCATGTTCTTTCAAGGTGTCCAGTGAAACCGGCACGGGGTTGATCGGATCGAAATCAGTCGAATCTGTTACTGGTAGACCGGTGACCATGTCAAACAGCCATCCCGTGTCGTCCTGGAGGACAGCGACGAGCCATGTTGCGGTATCCAGCACAGAGCCTTCTGGTTTGGCTTCTTTCTCAGTCGTCACGATAACTGCGTCGGTCTGCTGCTGGCGAAGTAGTTCTGCAAACGCCCAGGCGCGATCTTCTGCCGTTCCGCGGCCTGTCATTGCGATGGCAAACAGTCCCAGAGGCGGACGTGATTCATCAACAGGCTGGATGCTGATATTCCGCACCACCCATTCAAACGCTTTTAAGATTCGATTCACATCCCGGTCGGCCGCAGAAGCGTCCTTTTTGTTACCGCGTGAGCTGAGTTCCTTATGCAGTTCACGCATCATGATGGCATCACGAATGTAAAGTGCATCTCCACCAGAATAGCGAGCCCCCGTTGCGCGAGGGCTTCCGTTGAGCATTTTGATGGCTTCGTCACTGAGTTTCAGGGCGGCACATTGATCTGATGCGCAGGAAGCAATCCAGGAATTGAGTCCGCTAATGGACCGCTCCGGATCGGACTGCATCGTCAGCCGTTCCGGATCCAGTCGTCGAATGGCGGCCGCAAGTTTTCGCCGGCATTTTTCCGCCTGCGTTTCGCCGCCTTTTTTCTTTTGTGCGGTGCCGGTCTCTGCTTCCGTTGAGTCGGGGGCGTTGTTGCAACCGCCAGACAACAGCGCCAGCGAAGCGAAAATTGAACAGAAGAAGGCAGCGCCGGTTCGATGAAAGAGCACGATGATGATCCTGAAACAGCAGATTATTAAACGTGGCCGGTGTGTTAGTGAGGAGCTCGCTCCGCAGGGAAGCAAGCGACATCACTGGGCGTCGACCTGGTTCATTGTCAGCACGGTCTGCCGCATTGTCGTCAACTGTTTCACTAAACCATCAAATTCCGACAGCGGGACCATATTCGGGCCGTCACTTTTGGCATTATCCGGGTCTGGATGAGTTTCAAAGAATACGGCGTCACAGCCAATCGCAACAGCAGCGCGGGCCAGTGGCGCAACCATTTCTCGCTGCCCACCCGTCGTCGCTCCTCCAGGCGTCTGCACGCTGTGAGTTGCGTCGAAGACCACCGGAACGCCGAAGGACTTCATGATGGGGATACAGCGAAAATCGTTAACCAACCGACCATAGCCGAAGGTTGTTCCACGCTCTGTCAACATTACGCTGCGCAGACCGCGGGCCTCGCATTTTCTTACGGCGTGAATCGTGTCTTCGGGGGCAACAAACTGCGGTTTCTTGACATTCACACAGATATTTTTGGCCACAGCGGCCTCCGCGGCAGCCACCAGTAAGTCCGTTTGGCGAGCTAAAAACGCTGGGATTTGCAGGATTGAACACACTTCAGCACACGGAGCGGCATGTGCGGCCTCGTGAATATCGGTGGTTGTGGGTAGCCCGGTGGCCTGCTTGACCTTTTCCAGCAGCTTCATACCTTCATCCAGACCCGGACCGCGATAGCTGTCAACGCTGGTGCGATTTGCCTTGTCAAAGCTGGCTTTGAAGACAATCTGAAGCTGCAACCGTTGCTTTAATTCGGCCAGATGCTCGGCAACCTGCATGACCATGGATTCCGATTCCATCACGCAGGGACCGGCAATCAGCAATAGAGGGTGGCCAGTCCCGACGACATAGTCGCCAATTTCGATTGTTCGATCCGTCATTCTCGTTTGCTTCCTGATAGCGGACGACTGGGGCGTCCAAAATCGGCGATTCAAAATACCTCGCCAGCATCAGTTTTAACGCATTCAAGCATCGACGCAAAGGACAGCGCGTAATCCTGGTCATTCTGTTACAGAAGTCGGCACTTCGACCTTTCCCGAAAATACATTCCCGGACAAAAGCAGATCCTGATTCTTGTCTTTGGCTGACAGGTCGAATCCGCCTTCCGTCGTTCTGGCAATGCGGCAGGCCGAAATCGTCACGCCTTTGCAGTTACTCATCAGAATCCCGGATCCGCAGTCACTGAAATTCAAAGCATTTAGTGTGAATCCCGTACACCCGTCGAGAATGACGGCTCCTTCGGCTGTTTCGAAACGATGAAGCGTGCTGCCCGACAGAATACTGTCGTGAGTATTGGTGAAGCGAATTGTTCCAGGCCGGGAAAACTGCCGTGGATTGAACGTGTTGCCGCTGACAACGACACGCCGCGAATCTGTGACCTCCAGATTGGCTGGCTTTGGCGCAAAGAAATTGTTGGCGGTGATGGTGACTTCCATGACATGTGTCAGGTCAATGTGAGTTGTGGTGTCACTGAGAACATTGCCACTGATTGTCACCGAATCGACGGGATAGATCTCTTTCCCCACGATACGAATGTTCGATCCGCCGGGGGCAAGCGTTTTGGTTTCCTCTCCCGAATAATTGGCCGAATGCTGGATCGTGCATCCCGTAATGGAGACTTCAGCAATTGACTTCTTCCTGTTCCCTGGTGAACTGGAAACATCCAGAAGAACGTTGGCAGTTGATGTCTCAGTGCTGTCGCCGGGCATGTTCGCTTCGATGTCACAACCACTGATCTGAATGTTGCGGACGTTGCCGTCGCGGACCACGACGCCGCCACCACGATTATAGGAAATGTGCGACGTGCCAATGTTGATCTGGTGCAGGTTGACGTCATCCAGAAAGACGCCTACGCCCAGATTTTCGTAGATATGGCAGTCCGATATGACGACGTTGCGATTGCGTTCCACCAAACGGATGCCATGACGACAGCCTCGAATCGACACCCTGCTGATGACCGCTGCAACTGTTTGGAAAAGTTCGATACCATCGGCTTCCGGGTGAGCTCCCAGAATTTCGATCCCGGATATCAAGGGCATGCGCTCGTTCCAGGTCGACGGCTGGAAACTCTTTGGTGACGCTGTTCCTCGATGGCTGCCAATGATTTTTAGAGCGGGCCCTGGGCCGTCCATGATCAGCGTTGCACCTCGGTCAGCGGATATCTTTACTGCACCAAGCTTGCTGAGGTCGAATACAAGCGGTGCGGTGATTCGAAATCGTTGCTTCCCCTTCAAAATCAATCCGCGCCCGGCAGCAATCTGTTGTTGCAGCTGTGCCGTCTGATCTGGCAAAGCCTTCAGATCCGGGATTTGCTGGACCGCGGTAATTGACTGACCGTAAGCTGGAAGCGCAACGCACGCAACCAGTATAAGCTGATACAAAGGTGCCGACATGTTGCGTGATTTCGATTTCTGGGCGGAGACTGCCCTGACGTAACGGAAGAAACGAAAAAAGCCCTGTTGTGAATGAATTACACAACAGGGCCTTAATGTTTACCGAAATCACGTTGATTTCGAAAGCGAGGCCGAAGGGACTTGAACCCTCAACCCCCGGATCGACAGTCCGGTACTCTAACCAATTGAGCTACGGCCCCTCGCTTCGTTGGGCGGCAATCTATCAACCGTTTCCTGAAGAATCAAGTAACGGTAGGCCAAATCTTCGGCAGGCCGTGCGGATGTTCTGTAGATTTTTCGCCCAGACGTCGGAAATTCTGCCGTCTGGTGGTCGGGAGAACGAATTTCGCCGAAAGCGACGGGGGTTTCGCCAGCGATGTCGTTCCCAAACAACGTCGCAGATGGGCGACTCGGACAATGAACGTCTCCAGTGCCCCCGTGCTGTGGGGAGAACCCGAAATTCGTGTCACGAGTCTCACCAAAATTTGAACGTCGCCGTGCACGGCAGTGTCGTGGTTCGTTCGCGACGGCAGAAGCCCTGCCGTTCACCAGGCTTCGGATGCTGTCTGAATGACTGGTACTGAAGGGTTCGCAGGACGCCTCTCTGACCGTTAACTCTTTTGTCATCAGCCCAATTCGTCAATTGTCGTCTCGTAGTCCGTTGACCGCGCTCATCCATCGCTTACACTCAGAACATGAAGCGGAAAAAGATCAGTGAGCAGTTCGAAAACCTCCTGAAGTCAGCGAAACGGCTGGCGGATCTGGAGTCCGCGAAGGCTGTGCTTCTGCTTTCTGAAGAAAGCTACGACTTCAAATCTGTAAAAAAACTTCTTCGCGGAAAACAGCTGATCGTCGCCGCTGAAGACGCTGAAATTCAGGAAGCCGCCAACGAAGACGAAGTCGACCTGATCGCGATCGAGCATGAGCCTCAGACTCGCAGCACCCAGGTTTCTCAGGTATTGCTGGAAGCGATTGCGGACGAACTCCTGCAGTCCGGCGATGTTGTCGTGGCCGTTTATTCGTCTTACGAAAAAGACACCTGCGACACCGTGAGTGTGATCCATCTGGCAGAACAGCTTGCCAAATTGACCTCTCGCGACCTGCAACGTCTGGAAACGCAGGTGCCGCTGGAAACTCTGCGAATCGTTGTGGATCTGGCCTGTGAAATCGGGCGCGAAGGTCGTGAAGGAAAATCGGTCGGCACACTGTTTGTTGTCGGTCAGCATCGCAAAGTCATGGGGTTGTCTCAGGAGCAGGTACACGATCCGTTTCGCGGCTACCCCAAAGCTGAGCGATTGATTCGCAGCCCGCGTGTTCGTGAAAGCATGAAAGAACTTTCACAGATCGATGGCGCTTTTGTGATCTCGGCAGATGGCGTTGTTCAGGCGGCGGGAAGGCATTTGCGAGCTTCTGCCGATGATTTGATTCTTTCCAAAGGGCTTGGTTCGCGGCACTGGGCCGCGGCAGAGATCTCAAAAGCAACGGACGCCATTTCCATCGCCGTGTCGGAATCCACCGGCACAGTCCGAGTTTTTCAGGACGGTAAGGTTGTGCTAAGGATTGAGCCAATGGGAGCCAACATGAAGTGGACTGACGTCGAAACCGAACCGCCATCGCCTGCTTAGGAAGCGGCGATCAGCAGATGCACCAGTACCGAAAGCGCCCTGTCGCTGTGGCGTCGTTAGTGCGGACTGCCGCCCCGTTCAGTCGCACGGGATCTGGTAGACGTCGGTTTTTCGTCGGCTCGAGGGTGTAGTCGCCGAAACTTGCGAAGCAGAAAAGGGTGACCAGGGTTGGAGCGAGGAACGAGCGAAATCCCGGGGTTTCCTTCGCGGGCTCAGTCCAACCCCGGCCACCCATTTCAAATGTAACAATCTGCTACCACACCCTGGCTCGAATGCTCACTCAGTTGCGATTGATCCTTTGTCGGATTATTCTTTGGTGGTTAGTGATTACCTTCAGGCAACGTTTGTTATCGAAGTGCTTCTCTAACATTCCCTACTCTCTTTTCCGCTCAACATTTAGGCACAGCCCCGCTATGGAAACGACCAACGGATCACTCAATCGAAAACTCAGAATGGCACTCGTTGGTGGTGGGCAGGGTTCATTTATCGGTCGCGTACATGCGACCGCGGCGGTGCTCGACAATCGCGCCGCTCTAATTGCGGGGGCGCTTTCTTCGAATGCGGAGCGAGCCAAAGCTTCGGCTCCGGCCTATGACATCGCCGAGTCGCGAGCCTATACATCGATCACAGATCTGATCAATTCGGAGAAAGCACTTCCCGAAGACGAACGGATCGATTTCGTCAGCGTTGCTACACCGAACCACACTCATTTTGACATCGCCAAAGCCGCCGTAGAAGCGGGCTTCAATGTGATCTGCGACAAACCCATGACATTCGACATGGGACAGGCGGAAGAATTGGTGAAAGCCGTCGAAGCCAGTGGAGTCGTCTTCGCTGTGTCTCACAACTACACGGGCTACCCACTGATCAGACAGGCTCGTGAAATGTGCCTTAGCGGCGAACTCGGCGAAATTCAGGCCATTCGTTCGAACTACATTCAGGGCTGGCTGCGGACTCGACTGGAAGCAGAAGAACAGAAGCAAGCTGCCTGGCGTACGGATCCCACAAAGTCTGGAGCCGCCGGTGCCTTCGGTGACATCGCCACTCACGCCTACAACCTCGGGCGATACATGACGGGGCTGATTCCGGAAGAGATCAGTTGCAACCTGAAGATTTTCGCAGAAGGTCGTCAACTGGACGACTACGGCCACGCTGTCATTCGCTACGAAAATGGTGGCCTTGGCACAGTGACAGCCAGTCAGATTTCTCACGGACGTGAAAACGACCTGTTTATCGAGATCGACGGCACCAAAGGCGCGCTGCAATGGCGGCAGGAAAACCCGAACGAGATGATCGTGCGGAAGAATGGTTCTCCACATCAGATCTACACGCGAGATCCGAATGCTCCGTTCATGAATGCGATGGGCGCTGCGGCATGTCGGCTTCCGTCGGGGCATCCGGAAGCGTTCTTCGAAGCTTTCGCGAATGTCTATCGCTTTGCCTACGATGCGATGATTGCTCGAGCCACCGGGGAATCGTTCGAGACGAAAGACACCATCTACCCGAATGTGTACGACGGTGCAGAAGGCATGTACTTCATTCAGCAGTGTGTGGCGAGTAGCAACGAGAACGGCGCATGGCTGCCAATGAAATACGCTGGTGCTCGTGCGTAGGTACTGCGGCAAAACACAATTGCAACTGGCTTGTTGACTGGGAACGGGTTTGCGTTGATGGCAAAACGATCTGGCAAACAGCAGATTGACTCTCGCTGTATCTCAGAGA
>CAYZYB010000040.1:0-12613 GCA_964481505.1 uncultured Planctomycetaceae bacterium
TCGGCGACCTCCGCGGCTCGCAGGCAAGCTTCATTGTCACCGTTGATGACGATATTCCCGTGGCACAGGAGGTTTGCTATTTGTATCGATCCCTGGCCAGATGCTTCTTCGCAGACCTTCTGAACGTTTTCCTGATCCATGAGCAGAATGCTGACCATACCGGACGGCGTCGCGTCTGCAGCCGCCTGCATCGCCTGACCTCGACGCTGCACAACCTTGAGGCCGTCTTCGAACGACATCGCCCCGGAAAACACGAGTGCCGTGTATTCGCCAAGACTCAGGCCCGCCGACATTTCGCAGCCCAAAACGATGTCGGGCGAATCCGCTCGCAATTTTTCCAGGGCGGCAAGGCTACAGACGAATAACGCCGGCTGACTGTAGATCGTTGAGTCCAGTTCTTCGGCCGGACCTTCAAAGCAGAGCTTCGACAGATCGTACCCGAGAATTTCGTTCGCCTGGTCAAAGAGCTCTTTGGCCTTTGGGTATTGCTGCACAAGCTTGCTGCCCATGCCGACGTGCTGTGCTCCCTGGCCAGGGAAGAGAATCGCGATCCTGGACATGTGCTTGCTCCCTGTGTTGATCGTTTGCGGCGCACGACACGAAAGGTGACCGCTGCGAACGTACGTTATTCAGTCGCAACAGCGGCAGCTTCAGCCAGCTGATCGACGATCTGTGCATTGATCTGATGGGCCTGAAGTTTCATTGCCATCTTCAACGCGTTACGGATCGAATCTGCGTCGCTACTGCCGTGACAGATGATGCAGCTGCCATCGATACCAAGCAGCGGCGCCCCGCCTGATTCCTGATAGCGATACTTCTGAGACAATTGGTGCAACACTTTTCCGGCCTGCTCTCGCTCTGTATCCAGAGCTTCCAGCATCGCACCGCTGACGGTCTTCATCATGAATTCCGCCATGCCTTCGCTAACCTTTAGCACAACGTTGCCAGTGAAACCTTCGCAGATCAAAACATCCGCCTCGCCCTGATAGACGCCTCGCCCTTCAACGTTGCCGATGTACGAATCTTTAAGCGGTGAATTCGCGATCGTCTGATGAGCTTCGCGGTAAAGGTCGTTGCCCTTGCCTTCTTCGCTGCCGATATTCAGGAGTCCGATCCGCGGCGATTCGATGCCGAGAATTTCCCGAGCGAAGATACGGCCCATGACCGCGTACTGAAACAGGTGTTCAGGTCGACAGGCGGGATTGGCACCAACGTCGATCATGACGCTGTTGCCTTTTAGATTCGGCAGCGTTACCGCGATACCAGGACGCTTAACGCCTTTGAGGAACAGTCGTGTTCGCAGACCTGCAGCGACAACAGCGCCGGTGTTACCTGCACTCACCACGGCCTCTGCTTCTTTCGCGGCCATCAACTTCCAGCAGCGAGCGATCGAACAGTCGGGCTTGGCGCGAAGTGCCACTGTGGGCTTCTCGTCCATCCCAACGACGCCGTCGGATTCGACGATCGTGAGCCGGGCGCGGTCGACATCATCGCGACCCTTCAGCGCATTATCCAGAGTGGTTTCCAGGACAGCTGGGTCACCGACCAGAATGACGTTGAGGTCATCCGTCTGGGCAACGGCTTCGATGGCACCATGTACATTCGGATCCGGAGCGAAGTCGCCCCCCATCGCGTCGAGCGCGACACGCATACTGCTAGTCCTCGTCGTCAACGGTCATTGTGCGTCCCTGATAATAACCGCACGTTGGACAGATAACGTGAGTTGGCAGGGAAGTGCCGCACTGCGAACAGCGAGCCAATTGCAGTGGCTTCACAGCGTTATGGCTGCGTCGCTTGCGAGACCGTTGTTTTGAGTGTCTTCTTTTGGGGACCGCCATAATTGTCAGATCCAGAGCGTACTTTGAGCGTTTGTGGTTATTAAAAATCTCCCGACACACTCAAAAACCGAGTCGAAGGGGGACGCAAATCATCTTTGAAGTTGGATTGATCGACTTCAGCGGCGCGGATGTTGAGTCAACACCAGAGATCCCGCTGTTGAAGCAAATTTGCTGACAAAATGACCAAAACCGGGTCACTTTGACGTTCGAAGCAAAGGTGACAATCACTCTCCGTTTTTCCTGTCACCGGCAGCATGACACAAATCGAGTCAGGCACCGAACTTGTGCTGGAAATCGAGCGGAATAGTGGCGAATCATCTGCCAACTGTCAAGCATTCAATGCTCAAGCTTAGCCACGGAACGGCGAAAACTCTGCCAGCCGGTTGTGAAAACCCCCGAAATCGGCAAAGCTCCGGGAAAATCGGGGGATTTGCGAAGAATCTTCGGCAGTTCGAGCGGATTGGGGCCCGCAGGCTGACCTCCCCCCACTTTTCACGGTGGACCATTAACGCCGTCCCATAAATTAACTTGTCCGGAATTTTGCCGCGCACAGTGTGGCTTGCATGGAATATCAGAATTATGGCTGTCGTCGAAAAACTTGGGCAATTCTACCTTGGGCGTGAACACGAGCTCGAATCCGGCGAAACCACGGCCAAAGACGTTCTTTATGACGCAAAGGATCTGACAACTCACGCTGTCTGTGTGGGCATGACGGGAAGCGGAAAGACGGGCCTGTGCCTGTCTCTGCTGGAAGAAGCGGCCATTGACGGAATTCCAGCCATCTGCATTGACCCCAAAGGCGACCTCGGCAACCTGATGTTGTCGTTTCCCGGTCTGACGGCCGAAGAGTTTGAACCGTGGGTCGATCCGTCGGACGCCACTCGCAAAGGCATGACGGTGGCCGAGTATGCGAAAACGACGGCCGACACCTGGAGAAAAGGGCTCGACGAATGGGGCCAGGGGCCGGAGCGGATCAAGAAGTTTCGCGAAGCTGCTGAAGTTGCCATCTACACTCCAGCCAGCAACGCCGGTCGACCACTGACCGTACTGCGGTCCTTCAATGTTCCGCCAGCGGACATCATCAATGACGGCGAAGCATTCCGCGAACGCATTATGTCTGCTGTCTCCGGTCTGCTGGCACTCATGCAAATCGAAGTTGATCCGATCAGCAGTCGCGAACACATCCTGCTGTCGACGATTCTTGATCACGCCTGGCGAGACGGTCATGACGTCGACATGGGAATGTTGATTCGTTCGATCCAGGCACCGCCGTTTAACAAGGTCGGTTTCCTTGATCTGGAATCTTTCTTCCCGGCCAAAGACAGATTCAAACTGGCGATGTCTCTTAACAACCTGCTGGCATCGCCGAGCTTCGCGGCATGGCTGGAAGGCGACGCGCTTGATATTCAAAAATTGTTCTACACGCCGGAAGGAAAACCTCGAATCGCCATCGTATCGATCGCCCATCTATCTGATCAGGAACGTATGTTCTTTGTCACGATTCTGCTCAACGAAATGGTCGGCTGGATGCGAGCACAGGCGGGAACGTCCAGCCTGCGTGCCCTTCTCTATATGGATGAAGTCTTTGGCTACTTTCCGCCGACAGCGAATCCACCTTCCAAGCAGCCGATGCTGACAATGCTGAAGCAGGCTCGTGCTTACGGACTCGGCTGCGTGTTGGCAACGCAGAACCCGGTCGACCTCGACTACAAAGGTCTATCCAACGCGGGCACCTGGTTCCTTGGCCGACTTCAAACAGAACGCGACAAAATGCGAGTCCTGGAAGGACTCGAAGGAGCTGCGGCGACCGTCGATTCAAAATTTGACAAACAGAAGATGGAACAAACGCTGGCTGGCCTGGGCAGTCGCGTGTTTCTGATGAATAACGTACACGAAGATCAGCCCGTGGTTTTCAAAACCCGATGGGCCCTGTCGTATTTGCGTGGGCCGATTTCGCGTTCGCAAATCGAAACGCTCATGAAACCATTAAAGAAGGCGGGGAGCGAGGCCAGTCCGACTTTTGGAATGAAGGCCGAAAAAGAAGAACCCGACGAATCTGCTCGGCCCGTACTGCCACCGGGAATCGACGAGTTCTTTTTTCCGGCGCGAAGCGTACGCAGCAGACTGACGTATCGTCCGGCGATTTTAGGTGTGGCTCGGCTGCACTTCGTGTCGTCGAAACAGGATATCGATATGTGGGAAGAAATTACTTTGCTGCGACTTGCAGACGACGATCTTTCCAGCGACCTGTGGCATGAAGCGGACGAGTGGGACGAAGCTAAACTTCCGGAACTGGAATCGGAACCTGAAGGTGACGCCGCGTTCCGAGAACTCCCGGCGCCGTTGACGCAGAAGAAGTCCTATTCGCAATGGGCGTCGGCCTTGAAAGATTACCTCTATCGCGACCGGCGCCTTCCCGTGTGGACATGCCCGGCTCTTGACGCCGCATCGCATTCTGACGAAGAAGAGTCTGACTTCCGTATCCGTCTTCGTCATGTTGCGAGAGAAGAGCGAGACCTGCAGGTCGAGAAGATTCGATCCAAATATGCGTCCCGTTTTCGTACGCTGGAAGACCAGGTTCGTCGGGCTGAGCAAAAGGTAGAACGCGAAAAATCACAACGCAATCAGAAGACAATGTCCACCGGGATTTCTATCTTCACCAGTATCGCGGGAGCTTTGTTCGGCCGAAAGCTCGGTAGCGTTACGAATGTGTCTCGAGCGGGAACGGCCATGCGATCGGCTGGCGGGATTGCCAAAGAGAACGCAGACGTCCGGCACGCCAGGGAAGCGCTGTCCGCTTTGCTGGAACGCCGCGAAGACCTGAATAACGAAGTCGAAAACGAAGTGATGCGGGTTCAGGATATGTTCGATCCGGACCTCATCGAATTGGTCCAGGAAGAAATCAAACCTCGCAAGTCGGACATCGACATCGAACAGGTGGTTCTGGTTTGGCTTCCCTATAAGACAAAATCAACGGGCTCGGCAGAACGAGCGTTCTAGACTGTGTCCCAAAACGAGATTTCGTAGTGGTGGCATCCTGCCGCCACACTTTGTTTGCAGCTGTTCTGCGGCGGCTGGAAGCCACCACTACGTGTTTTGGGACCGAGCCTGGTTTTTTCGAGCGAGTCCGGGCTCTGTCTGTTCAGTGCGGCGGAGTTCGTGAAAGAGCTTTGGGCTCTGATGAAAAACGTGGCCTCAGGGCTTCAAACGGCAAACCTCCGGATTCTTCAGCATTCCGTAAAAAGGACACTTTGATGCAGACGCGATATCAAATTCTTACCATGCTTCTGGTCGGCTTGTCCTTCGCGAAATTCGCAGGAGCGGCGGCACCGCGACCCAACATTCTGTACTTCTATGTGGACGACATGGGCTGGGGATCGATCGGTCCGAATGGACAGGCACAACGCAAAGCCAACGGGTTGCCGTTCGTTAAAACACCAAACATAGACCGACTGGCAAAGCAAGGTGTCAATTTCACACGCGGCTATGCCTGCACGGTTTGTTCGCCTTCGCGAGCCTCTCAGCAGTCTGGCTATCACCAGGGCCATGCATACGCAGACCGTAACGATCCGGACAACGCTCGAAAGGCAATGCGCGCCGACGATGTTTTGATGGGCGATGTCCTGTCGGCGGCGGGATACATGACCGGCTACTGGGGGAAGTGGGGATACGGCGGATCGAAGGATCAGAAGAATCCGACGATCGATAACGTTCAGACACTACCGACTTCGCACGGCTATCAGCACGTTCTGGCGGAACTGCATCATGTTCGAGCTCACACTTATTTCCAGCCAACACTCTGGCACGCTCCAGCGCCAGCTGGACGCACTGGCGGCCTCGAACTTGTGCCCAATTCGATGGCCCCTTATCGAGGTGACGCGGGCTATCCTGATACTCCTGCACTTCAAAATCACGACGACTATCCGGAAACCGGCTATTGCGATGACGCCTACGCATTCGCGGCGCTGGACTTCGTTCGGACATTCGGAACGGAGTACCACAAGTCCGGGAAGCCATTCTTTGGATTGCTTGCAACGCAAATTCCTCACGGGCCGTTTGGAGATATCCCAGCTCTGCCAGAATGGAACAGCGCCTACGCCAACGACAAAGAATTTTCACAACTTGCTCAGCAGACTCAGCAATGGGCGGCGATGGTGACGCGCATCGACGCGCACTTTGGCAATATTCTGGCAGCGCTCGAAGACCCTAACGGCGACGGAGACAAGTCGGACTCCGTGGCAGACGATACGCTGGTCGTCTTTCAATCTGACAACGGCGGTCCCAATGGAAAAAACAACTCAGAGCTGGATGCGAATGGCGGATTGCGGGGAAACAAGGGGCAAATCTTTGAAGGTGGAATTCGTGTTCCGCTGGTGATGCGCTGGCCCCGTCAAATCACCTCCGCGTCACTGCTGAAAGCAGGGTCGGACAGCGACATTGTGGTCGACATAACTGACCTGCTCCCAACCTTCTGCGACCTCGCCGGCGCTGATACTCCGACGGGAATCGACGGTGTCTCAATCGCTCCCACACTGACCGGAGAAGGCCACCAGAGAAAACGCGAATTCATCATTCATGAAGCCGGGAAGACTCATTCGATCATCCGCGGTCGCCACAAATTGATTCTCAGCGACAAAGGTCAACCACGACTCTACGACCTGGATGCAGACCACGCAGAAGCCAACAACATCGCAGCCAATCATCCGAAGCTCGTAAAGAACCTCACAACCCTGCTGCTCGGCGAACGCGTTACCGAGCCCAAGGGATTCGCCAACACGTATCACAACTGGACCGGAGCAGACGGGGGTGACGCTTCGGATGCTGACAACTGGTCTGACTATGTCTACGCCAACGCAGGCATGACTTACATGACCGATGATGGAGCCCCACAGCTTTCGTGGACGGCTCGAATGGCGAACACCAGTAGCTCTCCCAACACCGCCAGAGCCAAGACGGACCTGGAATTTCTTGGCCTTGAAATCATCGGAGATTCTGCGAGCCAGACGCCGCAAAGTCTGATGCTGGATCCCGACGTCACGTTGATCGGACGCAACGAAGTCCGTATCAGTGCTTATGGTCGATTGGCTATCCAGCAGGGAACGGTGTCATCCGAACGGTGGCTGGACGTCCGGCGGGACGGTCTTGTTGTTGGTACCGGAACGATTGACACCACGGTGTATAACGCTGGTAGTGTTGCTGCGAGCGGCGATGTTTCGTTAAAAATCACGGGCGATTATCATCAGCAGCCCACTGGAGGACTTAGCGTAGCCGTCACGGCAACGGCGGACGTGCCTTTGCAGGTCGAAGGCAACGCTTTCCTGAACGGCGAACTTCGCGTCGGCAAGTTACCGAGTATCAAGGCGGAGCCGGGTACGACTTTCAAGGCACTGACTTCTAAGTCAGTCACCGGCAGCTTCAGTAATGCTGATGGTGAAGTGAAAGCCGAAGATGGAACGGTTTTCGCAATAAGCTATTCCGATTCCGCTGTCACCCTGACGGTCAAATAATTGAGGGCGAGAAAAAAAAGAGGTGGCTTCGATGCGAAGCCACCTCTTTAGGAGTTTCTGGCAGTTGCAAGAGTGTTACCGCTTCAGAAAACTCCGACCCGTATCTTCTACTGTTCGATACGAATCACGATCTGTAAGCTGGAGCTGAAGTACCTGCCGGCGACCCGTGCGAAAGACTTCGAGCCTCACTGGCTGAGCGATATCAGCCAAGCTGACCAGCGTGATGAGGTGATTCTCGTCGATAACAGGAATGCCATCGAAGCTCACAATCACGTCATCAGGACGGACGCCTGCCAGCTCTGCTGGTGTCTGCTTGCTCGTTCTGTAAACTTTGATGACTCGAGCACCATACAGACGATCCATTCCGAGTCGGCGAGCAGTTTCTGCTGTGAAACTGTTGTCCAGTTCAACACCAAGGTAACCTCGACGCACTCGACCATAAGTCAACAGCTGCTCAAAGACGTGCTGAGCAAGGTTGCTGGGGATACTGAATCCAATGCCTTCGTTGCCGCCACTGTTGGATGCGATCGCGGTATTGATTCCGACAACTCGACCGTACATGTCAATCAGCGGTCCGCCACTGTTGCCCGGATTGATCGCGGCATCGGTTTGAATGAAATCCTGATTGGTGACGGATCGGTCATCGGTCAGCGTCAGGTCGCGTCGACCTTTCGCGCTCACAATGCCCATCGTAACAGACTGGCTGAGTCCAAACGGGCTGCCGACTGCCAGAACGAAATTGCCGATATGAACCTGATCGCTATCTCCCCAGGTGCCGGTGGATGACGTGAAGTCATTGACCTGCAGGACAGCGATGTCTGTTTCCAAATCTCGGTAAACTCGAATCGGGTGAATTTCACGACCATCGTTTGTTCGTAAGTCGATGGTGTTGAGTTCCGCACCGCGAACAACATGGTTGTTGGTGACAACAAACAGCCCTTTAACCGTTTTGCTTCGCATAAAGACACCCGAGCCGGTTTCTTCGACTCGACGCCCGTCACTTTCGCGACGGGTTGCCTGTATATGCACGGCAGACGGCATCACGGCACTTGCGATTCGCGATATGTGTCCGCCACTTTGCACCAGCGGCTCAATACTGCCAAATGCCGCTTCACGAGGAAGGACAGCATTCGCCTGCTGACTGACTCGTAAAGAACTGAGATGCCCACCCACGGCCAGGCCAGCCGACAGCATGAGAGAGGCTAGTAAAAATGTATTCGTCCGTCGCGCCATCAACGTACTCTCCATAAAGAGTTGACATCCTGAGGCACGGCTCCATCCGCATTTTGTCAGTGTGACAATTTCACTGTCGAGAATTCGACTGAGAAGGGTTCCTTCATCCTGATAGGAGACCTTTCGGCCCGCGATTTGACGGCAGGATTTGCCGCTAACCGCTGCGTACTTTCATCGAACAATCTCAACCAATTTGGCAACTTCTTTTCGGCAATTCGTGCCGTAAAGATGGTGACGCGACCCAGAACGCCGAAATATCCCGCACGGCCCGCCCTAAAGTGTAAAGCGGTAACGATTGCGCGGAATCCGCGGGCGTATCGCTGCATGGCGAAATCGCTGACCGAACAACGGTGGGATTTACGAGCCCTGCAGGTAAGACTTCAACTGCATCATGAGCTGCAGGCATCGCAGTTCGAAGGTGGCGGGGTCCGGGACCTTGCCAACGGGAACCATTGCAACAGACACCCGACGGCGAGTTTTCGCCTTGCCGCTGTCTCCCTGCGTTTCACGAGTGGTTTCGAAGCGCACGTCCATTTCGACGGCTTGCCGTTCCGGAGTCGTGCCCCAGCGGCGAGTGAAGCCGACGCTGCCGGACCGCAGCTTCATGTGGCCGTGCTCCTGGTGGATCACTTTTACATTGTCAGCGTCGATGAACGCATTTAGCTTCATGGCTGTGAGTTCCAGCGACGTCGACATTTCGATGTCCTGTGAAAACAGCAGGACGCCATTTACATCGGTAACTCGCGATTCTGACTCTTCTGCTGCGAGTTCAGCCGATAGCTCAGAATCCTCTTCCTGATTCTCCCAGCACGTTCGGTTGCGTCCGGTTTCCTTCGCTCGGTAAAGACACGCGTCCGCCCGCTCAAGGAGCGTCTGGACGCTGTCTCCTAAATTAGCGGTCGAAACTCCGAACGAAGATGTAATAGACAACTGGCTTATGCCGCCGATCGAACTCTTGGCAATGGCTGTTCTCAGTCGTTCTGCCCGGCGTACGGCCGACTGAAGATCTGTATCGGGGCAAAGAACGACAAATTCTTCACCACCATAGCGAGCAATAATTTCGCCTGAATAAGTTTCGTGCTGTAGCAGTCGCGTCATATCGACAAGAACCTGGTCACCCGCCTTGTGCCCATAGGTGTCGTTGACCGCCTTGAATTTATCCACATCCAGAAAAATAGCACTCAGCCCTCGAGTGCCTTCATGGTTGTGGAAATCATCAAGCAGATGTCGAAGTTGTGTTTCCAGCTGGCCGCGATTGGCTACTCCGGTCAACGCATCTCGCGTCGCGGCGAGTTTTAGCTCTGCATATTCGCTGCTATGCCGACGGACACCGCCTTTGCAGCGGAACAGTTGAATGATACCAGTCACTTTGTTGGCACTGTCCTTTACCGGGACAGTGTACACATCAACGCTGACCTGTTGCCCGTCGTCCGTGTCGCAGACACGACTCCCGAACTGTGGTCGTCCATTCCGCAGCACCTGTGGAACGATTTCTTCTTCCTGTTCAGCACTGGTTTTTGTTTGGGCGATTGGAGTCAGTTTGACATCATTTGACTGCCAGCTTCGCCCCATCACATGCTCAGAAGATTTCCCACAGAGTTCCTGCATTCCGTCAGACCAAACGCAATAACTCAAATTGGCATCGACTATAAAATAACCATCGTACAGCGTATGAAACTGATACAGAATATTGAGAATCTGAGTCAGCACCATGATTTCGTTGCGTTCGTTGGAAGACATCTCCGTGGGGGCTTCCTGCTCCCCAAACGGATCACTCAACGCAAACAATTGCCCGCCTTCCGCCTCGTGCCAGCGAGAAAGCGTACGGATCACATTGCCGTCGTACCGGCTTCCTGACTGGTCTGTGAGAACTTTGATGACTTCGGCGTGAGTCATCCCGCGTCGATAGCTCTTTGGGGAACTCAGTGAGTCATAAGCGTCAGCGACGGCGAGAATTCTTGGGCCGAGTGGCAGGTCTTTGGGGATGCCAGCCCCTTCAGCTTCCACTCCAGCTCCATCATAGTTGCGATGAAGCATTCTGAGAGTTGAAACAAGACTTGTATCTACATACAGCGATTGCAGCAGGCTGGTCGCGGCCTGGTGGTACAACGATACGAAATCGTACTCCTCGCTGCTGAGTTTTCCGGGTTTGTGCAATATGTGATCAGGAACGCCAATTTTCCCGAGATCGTGCAGCAGCGCAGCCAGTTCGAGTTCGGCGCGAGGGGCGTCTTCCCAGCCGAGCAATTGTGCGACGCCGCGAGAGATCACGCCAATTCGCTGCCCATGGCGGATGATCCCCGGGTCTCTCACCTTCATGGCACGCAGAAGCATTGCGACAACGCCGCGAGGAATGAGCGTCGCCCCGTTGACTGTGAGTTCTTTTCGAGCACACTCTGAGAGCGTAAGCAGGTGATTGATCACTGCGCAAGTGTCAGTCGGAACTGCTGGCGTGAGCTCGCAGTAAACGGACTTGTTATTGTTGGCAGTGGTCTGAGTCACTTTGAGGTCTCAGAAGGGACTTGAGATGCTGTGTTGCCATGTCCACTGCTCGAATTAGAGCGTGGCATTTCGGCAACCTATGGTGAGAGTCTAGGTCACGACACAACGTTATGACGGGAAAGACCTTTGAAATTGAAAAATGGAAACCATCACAAACGGCACAGTCTGACACTGCTGGTCGGCACATTTGTTATCATCCTCAGAATCGTTCTTCTACTGCACCAGGCAGGTACTCGTCGCCGTTCCGAGAAACCGGGCCCTCGGGATTTCCTGACGATCTAGCCGCGGTACGACTTCCATTTGAAAAACCACTATGACGATCATTCGATTCATGCTGGCTGCAGCAGCTCTTGTATCTCCTGGATTTCGCGATGCCACAGCAAATCAGCCTAACATTGTCCTGATCTTTAGTGACGACCAGGGCGTCAATGATGTCGGCTGCTACGGCAGCGAAATACCGACACAAAATATCGATCGCATTGCTCAGCAGGGGCTTAAGTTTACGTCCTGGTATTCCGCATCCTCGATCTGCACGCCCTCGCGCTATGGTCTTTTAACTGGCCGCAACCCAAACCGATCACACGATCAGTTGCTTTCTGCATTGATGTTCCTCACTAAAGAGGACGGGGAACGTGGTCTGCGGAAAGACGAAGATACCATCGCCGAAACGCTCAAGACTGGTGGCTATCAAACAGCGATGATCGGAAAATGGCACCTTGGTCACGGGGCGGAGAAATTCCTTCCTGTTAACCATGGGTTCGACCTGTTCAAGGGACACACTGGCGGCTGCATCGATTATTTCACCATGACTTATGGCAAGACGCTCGACTGGTACGAAGGTCGACAGCATGTACCAAAGAACGGATACGCGACGGAGTTGATCGCCGACGAAGCTGTGCAGTTTTTGAAAACTCGGGCAGGTGTTGAAAAACCATTTTTTTTTGTACCTGCCATTCAATGCTCCGCACTTTGGTAAAGGATGGAGCCCCGGAAAGGATGAAACAGTCAATATCATGCAGGCACAGGGAAAAGACTTGCAGCGTGTCTCAACAATCGAAGACAAAATCCGGCGAGAATTTGCCGCAATGGTTGTGTCACTGGACGACGGTGTGGGGCAGATCATGTCAGCACTCAGCGAATATGAACTTGCCGACGACACGCTGCTGATCTTTCTGACCGACCATGGTGGCGATCCCACCTATGGCGGCAGTAACAAGCCGTTGCGAGGAGACAAGGCGACGTTGTTCGAAGGTGGTCTCAAGGTGCCATGTGTGATGCGGTGGCCCGGAAAAATCCAGGCGGGTGCCGTGAGCAATGCCGTCGTTTCGTCACTGGATCTGTTCCCGACTTTCTGCGAACTCGCCGCCATCGATACAGCCAGCCACCAGCTGGACGGACGAAGCCTGAAACAGCACATGTTGCATGGTGAAAAGATCGGAGCCAGGGAGTTGTTCTGGCAAACCGGTAATCATGCCGAACTAAAACGGGGTACCTGGACGGCGTTGCGACAGGGAAATTTGAAGTACGTCCAGG
>CAYZYB010000041.1:0-12546 GCA_964481505.1 uncultured Planctomycetaceae bacterium
AGTGCGCGGTGGGCTGATGACGCAGGGCAGCTTCCTGACGGCGTCGGCCAACGGTGTCGATACCTCACCGGTCGTTCGAGGTGTTTACGTCCTGGAAAAAGTTCTGGGTTACACACCGCCACCTCCGCCTGATGACGTGCCTGAGATCGAGCCGGACATTCGCCGTGCGTTAACCGTGCGAGAGGAATTAGCCAGGCACCGCAGCATCGCCACATGCGCCGAGTGCCACCGCAAAATTGACCCACTGGGATTCGCGCTTGAGAACTTCGACCCCATCGGCGCCTGGCGGACCGAGTACGGTAAGAAACTGCCCGTTGATGCGTCCGGCCAGCTACCCAGCGGTGAGAAGTTCGACGACATCCGTCAGCTCCGCACGCTGTTGATCGAGCGGCATGAGACGTTCACCCGCAGCGTCACCGAGAAGCTGATGACTTACGCGCTCGGTCGCGAGTTGGAGATCGGTGACCGCCCCAGTGTCGATGAGATTCTCGCTGAACTCAACAGCAAGGAAGGCGGCCTGCGCGACCTCATCCGTCTGGTCCTCCTGAGTAAGCCGTTCCTGCGTAACTGAATGAGATTCGTCACAGCCTGAAACGGAGAACACCCTACGGCAGCCATAAGCATGTCCCCCTGCGGCCTTACAGCCCCGATCTGAACCCTATCGAAACGATTTTCTCGAAACTAAAACGACTGATCCGTTCACAACACCCGAGAACATTTCCAGCGGTCGGCGATGCACCTCCGACCCTGTTTGTGTCTTTTCCCATAGCTTCGCTATTTGCGACGACCTAGTTCCCATGGGATTAGCTGCGCGCCGAATAGATCATTCCACAGTCTTCCAAATCCAATATCCTCAACCTCTGATTTCAGGTTCGTATTAATTCGAACCTCGGCAACAACGGTTGTGTCGTTTCGCTTCCAGTTTTTCAGTAGTTGGGTATACGGGAATCTACTTTGTTCCAAATCTCTTGTTTCAGTTAGCAGTGTCTCTTCAACAACGTCGACGGAGCCAGTGTTGTTTCGCTTTTCGAGCGTGACACATGTCCGCGTGGTGCCATCCCCTTCAGCGACGAACAGCTTGCCACTTTTCCGTTCGCCACCTTCGTACTTTGATTTCAATCGCAACGTGGACCGCCCACTCACAAACGACACATTATCGCTTGCTAGCTTCTCGATATTGAAGCCACTGAATTGTTCGGAGATCATTCTGTTCAAGCCGCCTTGTTGTTGGGCGTAGCTTCGTGGGCTTCCCTGGATAAAGACAGCATCCCAAGCTGAGAGATCGGACAGCAATTCGATCGTCGAAAACGCAGCGCTAGGACCTTCTAACCAAAGAAACTGTTTAATCTCAAGCGACTCCACGACGGCCGCAGATGCAAAAGCGAAGCCTTCTGCGGTAAGGACTAAGTCGGGACAGAAACGAGACAATCGTTTGTACGACTCGTTACCGCTGTAATGTGGCAACGCTCCGAGTTCGTTGAGAAAGGACCGGCCAATTGAGTTCGGCAGCGAATTAATCCGCTTCATGAAGTCTGATTCGATGCTGCGGGCTAGTTCAGATTCGAACCCATAAGAGTCCGCAACTAGATCTTTCCGCGTAAGCCCAAGTGGAAGGACACCGTCTGGGTCGAAAACATGTATGGCCGGAGTCACCGGTAGCACCGAAGTTTTCACATGGCATTTTTCGATTGCAGGGATCTTGGCTGAATCCGATACGAAAATCCCATTGCACGAAAGCCGTGGGGCCTCATTCTCGTACGCCCAATGAATCGTTAAGGGAAGGTCCGTCGCTGCTTCCACCCAATCAGACAAGTCGAAGCCAAATTCCGTTGCGAGTTTTGCCTCTTCAGTTGATACGTATCGCTCGACGACAGGGTCGTTCAGAACGTTCCATTCCCACATAGCCGGTCTAGCAACTCTCCTCGGAGACCTTGCCAGGGCGTTGAAGATCTCGTCATTCAGGGGAATCTTTATTCTCGTTCCGGTTGGAATAGAGTCATCTGACTCCACCTGTACGGCATCATCCACAAGTTTCGCGGAGCAGCGAAATCCGGTTTCAGCACTGAGGTGCCGCGTCTCAATTTGAACCTCAGGGCCGATCAGAAATGAAGCCAGGACACCAACGCCGAAACGCCCTGTTCGCGGCACCATACTGCGCGGCGTGCCAGTTGTTGCGGATTCAATGCTACGTTGGAATGTCTGTTGCCATTGACCAGAACTGCGATACGAAGCCCCCGCCGTAAAAAAATAGTTTATCAATACATCAGCCGTCATGCCGATCCCACTGTCGATGATCTCAAGGTGCCCTGGATCTCCACTACTCGATGGAGCTTCTAGTCGGACGACAATGTCGCACGACATGTCGGTCCGAAGCTGGAATTCCGCAGTGGGGTTCTTGTCCACAAAATGCCGTCGTTCTCTCACGGCGTCGCAGGCGTTTTGAACGAGTTCTCGCACGCCGAAGGTCGGATCATCTCCGTAGAGGGGACGAGCCAACAAAGAAAGGAGTTCCGACCGCGCAACCTCTAGGCGAATTTGGCGGGGCAAATATGGCACCGTTTTCGCAAATTGACGTTCGTCATCGACATTCGCCCGAACGCGTCGCCAATGCAACCCAAGGTTTCGAAGTTCGTCAAATCGCCCATATATTTGACCGAGTACTGCCCACGACACGTCTAGCTCTTCTTGTATTCCCGACAACCATTCTTTTACACGGAGGTAGGTCTTTATGTCAGGCGGTGCCGCTGTGATCTCAACGGACTCAGGGTCTTCGTTCTGTGGAGTGATGTTTTTGATGCAATTGTGCACCTTCCACTCAAGATTTGATATCCGACTTGGGAGCACACGATACCCGAAAACGGTGCTCGGAGCGCGATCGGCTTGAATCTGTAGGTAATCAGAGAGGCGCAGGAGGGTCATCAGATAGGCTGCGTGAATACCTTGGTAGTCACGGGCATGATACTCCTCTGCAACGTAGTCTGTGCACACTCGTAGCGGAAGGCCGTGGCTTCGTGCAACGATGCCAGCTATGTCCTTCCACTCAGATGTCAACTCATCCGGTAGCCGCAGAAATGCACCGTCGACACCCGGCACACCGTTCAAGGCAAATTCATGTGCGAGCCGCGGATGATGCCACCGAATAAACTCGCCGATCAATTTGTAGTCCGACAACTGAAGGTTTCCCCACCGCTCAAACGGGTCGGAGACTTGGAAGTCAACTGCAACAGCGCCGATAATTGACGAGATGCGATCAGCCGACCAACGTCGTGCCTGGAAGAGGTATTCTTCCCACAGAACTTTCCACGGCGTGCAGTCCATTGCGTGAAGATTTTGCGACCATTCAGAATCTATGACCTGCTTGAACCCCGGCTCAGCGATGTGCATCGCTGAGTCATGCAGAAGCGAAGAGAGGATGAGAATGGCGGCATCTGCTGGCGAGACAATAGGCTTCGCAGCCGCAGGGATCATCTGCTCTGCGGTAAGCAACACACTCTCAATGTGTTTCGGTCCATGGTCAGTGTAGTCTCTGAAAAAAACTGGAGTGCCGCTACTTGTAAACCACGCATCGAATGATGTAATCGCAGAGAAAACCGGCCCCTTTAACTGCGGTTGTTCGTCGAGTTTCTCGGCAAAGAGAATTGGCAGCGTAATGGTCATTGTGTAACAACGAAAGGGGGCTAAAGAATGTCGGAGAGCGGCCTCGATCCTGGATTATTCAGTGGCATGGCCACGGCGTCCAGTCGAAGGCACCGCTCTTGTGCATCTGGGTATTCAAGAGTTGTTGCCAGCGAACCGAAGGCTCGGGCTAAGATATTGATTCGTTCGCTACCCTTTGGAGTCAGCTTTGTCAGACAGCTTGGAAACGGCGAATGGACGCATTGATCAGAATTCTTTTTAGAATCTTGTTGTCATCGGGTCTACAAAGGGCCCGTATTCGGCATCTCCTGTTGACCGTTTTGCGTTAGATCGAACGCAATCCGCTGCGAGCCGATCTTTGTGAGCGAGCTGAGTGCGTCCCCTTTGTTTATCTGCTGAGTGCCCGATGACTGTTCGCTAAGCCGTAACCCGGAGATAGAAACATGTCTCGTTTTCTGACCGCGTTTTGTCTTTGTTTTGTCACGTCGCCGCTGATGGCTGCTGACAAGCCGAACATCATCATGATTCTTTGTGATGATGTCGGATTCGAATGTTTCAGTGCTTATGGAAGCTATGAGTATTCAACGCCGCGACTTGATGCGTTGGCGGCTGGTGGGATTCGCTTCGAAAACTGTCACTCGACACCGTTGTGTACGCCGAGCCGTGTCAATCTGATGTCTGGAAAGTCGAACGTGTTTAACTATTTCGACTTTGGCGTTTACCCGAAGGGCGAACCGACTTTCGGCAACTACTTCAAAGAACATGGCTACGCGACCGCCGTGGCTGGCAAATGGCAATTGCTGACAGGCAAAGGTGGGATCTCCCCGGAAGAAGCTGGCTTCGACACACACTGCCTGTGGAACATTCCTGGCGGCGGGCGAGAGCGATACTGGAATCCGTCGCTGGTGCAGAACGGGAAACTGCTTGATGTGCCGGAGAAAAGTTATGGCCCTGACATTACCACTGACTTCCTGATCGACTTCATTAAGACAAATCGCGAAAAGCCGTTCCTCGCCTACTTCCCGATGATTCTTCCTCACAATCCGTTTCCGGTAACTCCGGACAGCGCCGACCCGAAGTCGAAAGACCCGAAACGTAACTTCGTCGACATGGTGCAATACATCGACAAAAACGTCGGACGCCTGGAAGACACTTTGAAGGAACTCGGGATTCGTGAGAACACGCTCATCATCTTTACCGGCGACAACGGCACTAATTCCGTTCTGACATCCGAACTAAATGGGCGTCAAATTCGCGGCGGAAAAGGCTACACGCACGACCACGGAACTCACGTTCCATTGATCGTCAACTGGCCGGAAAAAGTGCCGGCCGCGAAGGTCGTTGACGATCTGGTTTGCTTCTCCGACCTGTTCCCGACGATGGTCGAAGCAGCTGGACTGCCTCCGAAAGAGATCGCTGACGGAGATGGCTGGAGCATCTGGCCGCAGTGCGAGGGCAAAGCAGGACGCAAACGCGAGTGGATTTACTGTTACTACTTTCCTCGGCCGTCGTCGGCAAAATACAACGACAAATACAGCCATTACGAAGTCAGTTTCGCACGAGACAAACGCTACAAGCTGTACGACAACGGCAAGATGTTTGATACGATTGAGGATGTGCTTGAGAAACGCCCGATCGCAATCGGCCAGGCGCAACCTCAAGGTGAGTCAGCCCGCAAGGTGCTTCAGCAGGCGCTGGATTCTTATCCTGATGCTGGTCGAAATGCCAACCGCAGAAAGCAGAGTGCGAAAAAGAAGAAACGTTAGGCGGTTTACCTGACTCAGCCGCGAATGCGGCGACAGAAAAAAGGAAATAGTGAGCCGCCAAGTAGTAGCAAGCGGAGTGTTGTATTCGCTGTCGCCGTTTCGCGGCTGGGTAATTGTCTCACCAGACCTGCGGGCTTACGCCCGCAGCTTTATGCGTCGTCGCTTCACGACTAAAAGTTGTATCTGTCCATGAACTACCAATCAGCACTGCGCGGGTTTCAGACCTCGATTCTTATGATCGGCCTCAGTTCGTCACTGTCGGCCGAGCAGTCTCATCCGAACGTGCTACTGATACTCTCCGATGACCACAGTGTCCCGCACGTCAGTTGTTACGAAGACGAGAACACAAAGCGATTCAATATTACACCGAACCTGCAGAAATTCGCCGAGCAGGGGATGCGTTTTGATCGAGCGTACACGTCGGCTCCGCAATGTGCTCCGTCTCGGATTTCGATTTTTTCGGGTCGATCTCCCGTCGGTCTGGGCGTGACTCGATTCGCGCAGCCACCACGTGGTGATGTTCGTTTTTTTACCGACGTGCTTCGTGAGGGCGGATATTGGGTGGGACTTGACGGACGCCATCAGCATCTCGACGGCCGTATCCGCGAAGCCGAGCACATTGACGCCGCACTGCGAAACGCCGGGATGCAAAGTCTCGATCAGCGTTTTGATCACTTTGTGCGATCTGCGAGCACCAAGGGCGACAACTTATTGTGTGTCGCCGATCGCGTTGTTGCTGCACTGGACAACGTGCCCGACGAAACACCGTTCTTCCTCTACTTTGGATTTAATCAGCCGCATCGAAAGTTCGCGGAAAACTACGACGGCATCGATCCGAACGAATTGAAACTTCCGGCAGACTGGCCTGATCTCCCTGAAGTCCGCGTCGACTACGCCAGGTACCTCGCGTCTGTCCGCGAACTGGATCACGGATTCGGACTGATCATGAACCTTTTGGAAACCCGCGGCATCGAAGACAATACGCTTGTTATCTTCATAGGCGACAACGGCGAAGCGCTGCTGCGAGGCAAAGGCACTCTGTACGACCGAGGCAACCATGTCCCGCTGATGATTCGCTGGCCGGGCCGAATCAAACCGGGGTCAAATTCGTCCGTGCTTGTTTGTGGCACTGACCTTGGCCCGACGATTCTTGCCGCCTGTGAAATGAATCCGCTGAAGGAAATGACGGGCGTCTGTTTTCTTCCGCAACTTCTCGGCGACAAAGCGGAAGGCCGGCGATACGTCTTCGCTGAACGTGGCTGGCACTGGGGACCGATCACCCGAACCGACGGCCTGGACCTTTCGCGATCAATCACTTCGAAGCGTTACCGTTACATCTACAACGCACTGCCGAACCGTGCCTACACGCCGGTCGACACGTCCGGCAAGGATGCCTGGAGGGCGATTCAGTCGGCACATGCATCGAATCGGTTGTCGCCGCTGCACCAGCGGCTTTACTTTCAGAACCCACGACCAGTCGTCGAATTCTACGATCTCCGCAACGACCCACTGGAACTCAACAATCTGGCGGGAAAGTCGTCGGTTGCCGATGAAGAACGAACTCTTCGAGAGCAGCTTGAAGGCTGGATGATTCGCGAACACGATTTTCTGCCACTCCCAACACATGTGCTTCAGAATGCAAAGTGAGCATCGTCTATCGAACTCATAACAACAACAACAAAATCCACGAAAAAAGCCGCTTATGAAGCGCGGTCAGCGGCTGTTGATTTTTAAGCGGAGGACAAGGGAATTGAACCCTCATGGCGGATGAGCGCCACGCGGTTTAGCAGACCGGCCCGACAAACCAATATTCGGCTATCCTCCATTCAGGAAGCAACACCATTTTTCGGTTGCTTCGCTGTGTTATGTTGTGAAGTGGAGCGTGGAACAAACTTCGTAAACGAAATTTGAGGTCTGGCATTTCAGAATTTCAGATCTCAAGTTGCGAACATGGGTGTCGATCCCATCTGATCGGCCTTATGAAAGCCAATTGAGCGCCGGCTCGTTCGCAGTGAGTGAGTGCCACTGATTCCTCAGCAACAACATTCAATAGCATCGGGGAGATTCGAACTCCCAACATCTCGGTTCTAAGCCGAGCGCCTCTACCAAATTGGGCTACGATGCCGTGTTTCGAAAAGGAAAACCTGAAAGCAGATGACCGAGCACTTCGACATTCGGCTTTTCCCATTTCCACTATTCAAAAAGCACCCCCGGCCGGATTCGAACCGGCGATCTCCACCGTGACAAGGTGGCGAGCACTCCTGGCTGCTCTGCGGGGGCGTGGTTTTAGACTTCGAACTTCACATCTCAGGTTCCAACAAAACAGTCGTCCTTTCATCTCCCCCCCGGCGATTCGACATCCCAATTCCAAATACGCATGCCACGCCATAAGACATGGGCGATGGCCACCTGGCACCGGTGAGATTCGAACTCACACTCGGTCGTGTTTAAGACGACTGCCTCTACCTTTGGGCTACGGTGCCGCATACCAAAATCGTAGTGGCGCTGTACGGAATCGAACCGCATATCCTAGAGGCACGTGGGTTACAGCCACGCTCAGATCCCACTCTGAAGCAACGCCTGAAAAACTCTCGACGGTAAAAAACGCCCATCGCGAAAATTGCACTTTGAAACGACATCATGCAAACACGTCATCAGATTTTTCCGTCGCGGCAAATGCCGCAAGAGCGTCCAGCGGGAGTCGAACCCGCACTTCCGCCATGGCAAGGCAGTAGGCTACCGCTACATCATGGACGCGTTTCTATAGCGAAGGACTGTCCGTTGATCGCTATTCACTTCGATGAGATCGGAGGGACTTGAACCCTCACCTGTCCGATTAAGAGCCGGAAATGCTGCCGCTAACACCTCGATCTCGTATCTATCACTCTTCCGCTCGACCATCGCTTTCTATTCCGAGCGTGAACGCGAATCGGCTGTCGCGCCGTCCGAACTCGGCTCGGATGGAGTCGAACCATCGTCGTGCACTTATAAGATGCCTGCTCTGACCCTTGAGCTACAAGCCGTTCCGAATACACCACTGCATCCCCTACAGCTCAACGACCAACTCGGCGGTCAAGCCATCGTCACCATCAAACAAACGTCCCACGCCACCCGATCAAACGACCGGCTTACAATGAGGCCGGAGGGATTCGAACCCTCACCTGTCGGTTTAAAAGTTCTTACTGCGTTTCTGATGCTTCCAAAGGCTCCGGAATTCCAGGGCCTTCGCTTCACGTAGCTTCGATTTCGCTTTGCTCAGATGCAGATTTCACGAACTAATGGGGAGACTCAAATCCAGCCGTCGAAGTTCGCGCTTCTTCCGAATTAACTGGCGACTGGAAGCAAGACGGTTCAATTGTCCAGTGGTATCAACGCTCGATTGCGATGACGAAGTGCAACCCATCTCTGATCCGACCGCGACCGACAATTCCGTCGTCTGGCCTGGCCGGAAAGCCGGAAAACCGTTGAGAATGGAAGAATCGCTAATGACAAATGCCAGCCATCCGCGGGTGAGAGGCACATCTCAGGATCCCTTGATAGCAGAATCATGGGGCCGGATTTTCCGGGATTTCGTGCAAGCGAATTCCTCGGGAGACAGCTACCTATTCGTTCCTGACGACGAGAGCGATCCATCGTGCCGGATTTTCGCTCTGGTGCAACCGACATTCGACAGACCGCGGGGCCATGACGAAGCACACCAACGTTTGTGCTCTTGCCGGCGCTTTCAATCACCTGTGGATCAGGTCTGCAGCGGTCAATGGGGTCTGCTTAGTCGCTGATTGGAAGAGTTTTCAGAGCGGTCAGAAACGTTTCGTATTCCTGCGCACAACACGGGCAGTTGTGGAGGTGCGTTTGCACGTCTTCGAGAATTTCCGTCATTGGGCGATCACCTAACTGAGACTCTGCCAACTCAGGAACAAGGTCCAGGCAGCCATCACAGTTAAGCTGATCAGGAGTGACAGAAGCGATGAAATTCATCAGCACATTGCGTTGGTTCGCGTCGAGTGACATCGTGTTTTCCCTTTAAGCGAATGTCGACAAAATATCGTCGGACGTGTATCCCAGGTTCTCAAGTCCCTGCTTCAGTTTCATGCGCGCGTCGTGGATGAGCTTGTATACGGCATTTCGGTTGCTATCGGTGCGCGTGGCGATTTCTTCGACCGGCATACCGTGAAGAATGGCATCTGTTGCCTGCCGTTGCTTGTCCGTCAAAGTGGTTGCAATCAAATCTCTCAGAGCGACGAGGATTGCCGCATGATCCATCGCGTCTTCCATTGCCACGGCTTCCTCTTCAGGAATGTCAAACTGCATGTTGTCAGATGAAGACAACGCATCCAGAGACACATCCTTAAATTGCTTTCTGCGAAGTTGACTTGTTCCAACTCGAACGGCAACAGACATCGCCCACGTTGTGAATTGACTTTTTCCGGAGAACAGATCCAACTTGTCAAGGATTCGCAGTAACGAGTCCTGCACGACGTCTTCGCAGAAACTTTCCCCACCTTTGACATTGGGAAACGCCCTCAAAAGACCTTTCAACAGGATGTCGCGAAGTTCTGTCAGCGCGTCGTCTCGTTGAGCAGGCTCTTTCAGCCGCTGAATCCATGGGTTGTTGGTTGGTGTCGGTTCAGAGTCCACGTGTTCTCCAGTTCTTGAGGCCAGTCTGGCGGCTTCGTATAAGAGACGTCGCTTGCGTGTGATTTCTTACGAACATATTGCGGAAAGTGAATTGGGGCACTGTCCGAAAGGCAGATTCTTTCAATTCGCGTGATGTTGTTTCTCCGCGGCGGCAGACAGCAGGCGAAACGACTACGGAGAGTCACCAAACGTAAGTATCGGGCAGATACGATCTGCCTGATGAGCTCAGATATAACGGATGGGTAAGGAAGCAGCGGCCCAAATCGCAGAAAAATTGATTCGTCGAAGTAAGAGTTTTGTGAGGCAGTCCATCCAATGTGGGGTACCGACGCAAGTCAGAGTCAGAAACAGAATCAACAAAACACCTCACATAAAGGAAACATGCCATGAATACTCAACCTGGAATTGAACTGAGAGTCCTCGCTCTTGCTGCAACCCTCGCTGTCTCTGTCAGCGGCCCTGCCATCGCTCAAAGTGGCAGCCGACAGGTGCCGCAGAGAAGCATGCAGAAACAAAGCATGCAAAAGCAAAGCATGATGCAGAAGACCGGCGCAATGGAAAAGAGCATGATGAAGACGCCGGTCGGCCTTGAAGGCTATTGCCCTGTCTGCATCATCGATGCACGCAAATGGGAGAAAGGCGATCCGCGAATCCGTTCTACGTTCGATGGTGTTGCCTATTACTTCCCATCATCGGCCATCAAAGCCAAGTTCGATCGAACTCCGGAACGCTACGTTCCTGCGCTGAACGGCGACTGCATCGTTTGTCTTGAGAAAGCCGGCAAGCGAGTACCCGGCAACATTCGTCATGCGTCCCTGCACAATCGCCGACTATACCTGTTCCCAAGCGATAAAGAGAAGCAAATGTTCGGGCAGAATCCTAAGGCGTATGACAACACCGACATCGGTGCCAACGGTGAATGCATTGTCTGTCTGGTCAAGGCCAACAAACATGTTCCTGGTTCGCAGCAACATACGGTTTTCCACAATGGTCTGCGTTACCAGTTCCCATCAGCTCGGGAAGCCGACATGTTTCGTACGAATCCGGAACAATTTGTGTCAGCCAGCATGACGATGAAAGACAAACCTCAAGAGATGATCAAAACTCGAATGCTGAAAGAGTCCAACAAGGCCCTAACTGTCAGTGGACGCAGCGGTTGTGCAGCCTGCGAATTCGGAGTAACGCCTGTTGGATCGCCAGACGAACTGGGACTCGCCATTGTCGGCCGCGACGGCCAAATCACCGTGGTCGAGAATGCTCACAAGAGCTACCCTCAAATCTATCAAGACCGATTTCAGGGACAGACGCTTGTTGCTCAGGGCGAAATCGTCAAGCAGCAGGGAAACATCACCTGGCTGAATCCCAGCTCTCTGCGACTTGCACGCTAACAGACCAGTTGGCATGACAACTGCACGAGCCACGAACGTTTGTTCGTGGTTTTTTTATGCGCGGTGAACAGGAAGGTTTCATCAGGCGCCCTGAAAGATGGCGTCATTGACTACCACCGCGTTCTAACAATGCCAGCAACGGCTGCGTAAGACATCACACCGTGCTGGTGTCTGAAAAGAAACACCAGCGACGCACCAAAGTGCACGGTCGAATTCATAGCACGCGTACAGAGGACAGAACTATGACACGCTCACTTCTTGCAGTTGCATTCCTGACAACCTTCGCAGCTCAATCGTGGGGGCAGTTGAACAACGAAGCCGACGTGGTTGTTTCTGCTGCCATTGAAACTTCGGCAGGCGACCAGTTTCTGGTCATCAACGCGAAAGTTCGTGATGGGCTGCACATTTATGCTCAGTCGCAGCCTCGTCCGTTTCTCGCCTCTCGTATTGAAGTCACAGAGACCACTGCGGGTGTGAAAGTTGGAGACATTTTCCGCGCAGACAGAGAACCGATTCTGCTTCAGCATCCGCAGCTCGATGTCGAACTCCACGAGTTCGAAGGAACCGTGACGTGGAAGGCTCCTCTGCAAACCACAAATAACGTTCAAGACCTGGTTATTCGGGGAACCCTGTTTGCTCAGGCCTGCGAAGACGGACGATGCTTTCAGCCAATGACTTATCCGTTTGAAGCCTCCTTCGGCCAGTCGCCAGAAGTACAGCAGCCAACAGATCAGATGGCGATCATCATTCCTCCAACGCCGCCGTCGAATGCCGAACCAAATCGACTACGCGAGCCCGGCGAAGCGGTGCATAACGAAACTCCCACTGCCAAAAAGGCCTTTTCGCTCGACAACATCGAAGTAGCCTCCACAACAGACCAGCAATCGGCGTGGGCGGTTTTGCCACTGTCTTTCCTGGCCGGTTTTCTATTGAATTTCATGCCCTGCGTATTGCCAGTCGTTGGCCTCAAACTGCTGTCCTTCGTCCAGCAGGCCCAATCGGACCGACGACGAATCTTGCTGATGAACCTGTCATACACGGCTGGCCTGCTATCCGTCATGTTGGTGCTTGCATCGCTGGCAGTCTTTGCCGGACTGGGCTGGAGAGAGCAGTTCAGT
>CAYZYB010000042.1:0-12479 GCA_964481505.1 uncultured Planctomycetaceae bacterium
GCTGTAGAGGCCAGCAATACGACCGGCGGGAATGACCAGGCTTGCGTCGTCGTTGGGAATTTCAACGATGGAGCTGCTGCCTTCCGGAATCGCCAGATGCGATCCAAAGCTGGATGTCTGGCGACTGCTGCTAAAATTTGTGCCTGCTGCAGCGTTCGATTCCTGCTGGACGCGTTCGCCACGTAGCAGACTGGTCAGTGCCCATGGCAGGCTGCCGCCCGATACGCCAACTCGAATTCCGCTTTCGTTGAGTCGGCGACGATCTTCGAATGACATCAAGCCACTTTCGTCGAGTTCTGCCCAGGCAAGATCACGAATGCGTTTGTCTGTCGAAAGCGCTGAGACAATGGAGGTGTCAAGTCGCACGATGCGACGAACCGGAGCGTCGTCTTCGAGTTCAGTAAGCTGTGATGGTTTCCGTGATTGAGTTTCGCTTAGAGGTCCGACTTCCTTAGTTCCCAGCAGCGCGCAGCCCGAAAAGCTCAGCGTGCTGAGTAGGGCGATCATGGCGATGTGACGCGGTGTCGTCATCTAAGAAATCGAATCCTGTCGCACTCGGAGAGTACGACGCCTGAAATTCGTGCGGCGGTTCAGGCCGCATCTGAGCTGAAAAAATACTCGAATCCTGCTAATCTGGTCAACGCCAGAGCGACTACTGAGCGGCCTGGTTTCACTGTTGTTCACTCAGAATTCATCTTAGCGCGAGTCCACATGCAGAAACTGCCGATACTTCGAGTTGGAGAGGGGCACGACACGCATCGCACGATTGGTGGCCGTCCACTGGTCCTTGGGGGCGTGGTCGTCGAAAGTGAATTTGGCCTCGATGGTCACAGTGACGCCGATGTGCTGTTGCATGCTGTCATCGACTGTTTACTGGGCGCCGCGGGGCGAGGTGACATTGGTGAGTGGTTTCCGAATACGTCGGCAGAATGGAAAGATGCCGATTCGGGGGAGTTGTTGACGCATGTCTGGAGCGAGTTGTCGCAGGCGGGCTGGCGGCTGCAGAATCTGGATTGTACGATTTCTGCCGAATCACCGCGTTTAGGGCCGTGGAAACCAGCGATTCGCAAACGGCTTGCAGAGCTGCTGGGTGTGAGTGCCGATCAGATCAATGTTAAGGCGAAGTCCGGCGAGGCTGTTGGTCCCGTGGGACGTGGCGAAGCGATCACCGCGGACGCTGTGGTATTGCTGAGTCAGTCGCCGGAAGAATAGTGCGGTCGAATTTCTCTTTGCACGGATGTGTGATGTCTTTTGCTGACAGCAGTTCTCACCTTGTGAAAAACCACGATCGCTATCTGGGTATCGACCCGGGGCTGAATCGAACGGGGTACGCGGTGATCGAACGGCGGGCCAGTGGTCCGGCTTTGATTGAAGGTGGCATTCTGCGATCCACTCAGAATGAAACGCTGCAATATCGTGTCAGAGAGATTGCCAGTGGTCTCCGTGAAGTGCTTGAGGAACTTCAGCCGGAAGTCGCGGCGATCGAAGAAGTGTTTTCGCACACGCAGAATCCGAAGACCGCAATCCTCATGGCGCATGCTCGTGGTGGCATTCTGCTGACGCTGGCCAACGCTGATCTCACAACGGTGAACTACGCTCCGACGCAGATCAAGCGGCTTTTGACGGGCAGTGGGCGAGCTTCGAAAGAGCAGATTCAGTATGCCGTGAAGACAGAACTGAAACTTGATAGCATTCCCGAACCGAATGACGTGGCAGACGCCGCGGCCATTGCGTTGTGCCTTTACCATTCCGTCAAGTTTGCTGTTTGATTCAGCGCGGAGAGAATTTTCTTGATTACTCGCATCACCGGAAAGCTGGTTGGACTCACAGAAGTCTGCGCTTTTCTTCAGATAAGTGGCTTCGAATACGAAGTGCTGGTTCCCGATATGGTTCGCAGGCAGTTGCAGGGAAAACTGAACGAAGAGATCAGCCTGAAAACGATTGAGTACATGGAAGGCAATCCGCAACAGGGGCGGCTGACTCCACGAATGATTGGCTTTGCCAGTGAAGCTGAGCGAGAGTTCTTTGAGCTAATCTGTTCGGTCGACGGTGTTGGTGCGAAGAAAGCACTTCGAGCCATGGTGCGTCCGGTTCGGGAAGTCGCGACGGCTATCGAAGAAAGAGACATTAAGCAGTTGAGCACGCTGCCGGGCGTTGGGCCTGCTGTGGCCGAACGAATTGTTGCCAAGCTTCGTCGCAAGATGGCCAAGTTCGCACTGATGGTAACCAGTGATCTGCCTGAGAGTGCCGCGCCGGACGTTTGGGCAGAAGCTTATGAGGCTCTGTTGAGCGTTGGGCACACCGCTCAGGATGCAATGAGCCGCATTGAGTTGGTGAAAGAGACCGGCAAGAAGGTGAAGACTGTGGAGGACGTGCTGGCTCAGATCTATCAGTCGCAGCGCGACTGATGGGTTGTAAAGCACTAACGCGGGCCCGCAAGGCCGACGGCAAGGTCCATGACGTTCGTGTGTGTCGGTCCTGTGATCAGCAGGCCATCCAGGCGTTCGAAAAACGAATAGGCGTTGTTGTCGTCCAGATAGTTTAAGGGATCTATCTGTTGGTCTTGCGTGTTCTGAACCAACGCCTCGTCGGCAAAGGCGCCGGCTGCGTTGGTTGGTCCATCTTCTCCGTCGGTGCCGCCGGATACCAACGCGATGTTGCTCCATGCTTTCGGGGCCCGATTCGAATCGATCGCGCCCAGTACGACTTCCTGATTTCTGCCGCCTTTTCCTGGCGGGGCTTTCGTCGTCAGTTGTACGGTTGTCTCTCCTCCGGCGATGATGCACTGGGGCTGCTGAGGATTCCTGCTCTGCAGGTCGCTCAGGTTGTTGAACAGCGTCGCACCGAACACGCGAGCTTCCCCTTCGTTTTTGGAGCCGTAGTTCAGGACTGCGAATCCACGTGACTCTGCTTCTTTCGTCGCTGCTGCCACTGCGATAGCATTTGAGCCGATGATGTAATTGTCGCTGGAACATGCCTGTGCAACAGGTGGTGGAGGAGAGGATTCCAGCAATTGATACACCGCCGCTGGGACGCGATTTTTATCGACGTCGTACCGCCTGAGGACGTTCAACGCGTCCTGGTGTGTGTGGGTTGTTGGAGTGGTGGGTCCGGATGCGATGAATTCCAGAGGGTCTCCGATCACGTCGGAGACGATGAGCGAAATGACCGTGCCAGCCGTTGCGTGATTCAACAACCCACCACCTTTGACGGCGGAAAGTTGACTTCGAACGACATTCAGTTCCTGAATCGGAGCACCGGATTCCGCAAGAACGCGGATGGATTGTAGTTTGTCGGACAGGTCGATTCCACGAATTGGCTGCGGCATTAACGCACTTCCGCCGCCGGAAATCAGCACGATACAAAGATCGTTTTCTTTGAGAGCCTTCATTCGTTTCAGGATTTCCAGCGTTCCAAAAACACCTTCGGACGTTGGTTCATTGACGCCGGCAGGTCTGGCAGCGTGAATGTGAACTCCCGGTACTTCCTGAACACAATCCTCTGGAACGTTGACCCAGCCAGTGATTGGGACTTTGTTAGCAAGCTTCGCTAAGGATTTGACAAGGCCTCGCGCCATTCCAACGCCGGCCTTACCTGCACCGACGATTTCGATACGGTTCAATTTTTCCAGCGGAATCTGTCGTGAGCAAATCGACAAATGGTCGGAATTGCAGTGTACATTTTGCCGGATGAGATTTTCGGAATCGACGGCAGCAACGCCAGCCTTCCAGATTGCGATGGCATCCTGAGTCAGGTTCACTTGTCTCTCCGGAGATTCCTGATTGGGGTGAGGGA
Organism: uncultured Planctomycetaceae bacterium; assembly: GCA_964481505.1. Taxonomy (GTDB): domain Bacteria; phylum Planctomycetota; class Planctomycetia; order Planctomycetales; family Planctomycetaceae; genus Fuerstiella. The sequence goes on from CAYZYB010000042.1 coordinate 3,796, forward strand.
CGAGTTTTGCAGTTCGTCTGTCCGCGTTACATTTTCTGCGCACAAAAAAACTCTCGCCACCTGTGCGAGAGTATTTTCGTGGTATCCAATTTCTGTTCAAGTCTGTTAGGCGCTTGGTCTCATCGCTGAGTAGGCCATTAGAACTTCGTACAGGTCGGCGGAAATTTTGACTCGTTCGTCGGACAGGTCTTTCAACCAGGAGCGATCCCAGATGATGGCGTCCTGCAGGATTTGAGTCAATTCAGCCAGTTCCATTGAAACCTCGGTAGTTTCGAGTGGAGCGTCATCCAGTTCACCGTTTCCGATGAACAGTCGCAAACTTCGACGCATTAGTTTTCCCTTCCCAATGCTATGTAATCAATATTGATGGGAGATTGCTTGATCTCGCAGCATCAACAACCCTTCCTTCTTCTCCGTGAAATGACTTATCGGATCTTCCATTGTGAAACCTTCATTCTATTTCCGATTGAGTAATCTGGAGAAGCTTTGTGGGTCAGGGGATGTTTGCGGGCGCGTGTGGAGGCAACAGATCAAGAATGCTATCTGGGTTTGGGGGACTGGGTTAGATGCGAGAACAAACCGGCTGAGTCGGAAACAATGAATTTGTCCGATTAAAGTGCCGATCCAGTAGAAGGTGTGGAATTCGCGATCGCGAAGGCGTTGCGCAAATTCCGCCGAATCGGACATTGTTCCCCATAAGAGAGGCGTCACAAGGATGTGTGCCACAAGAATTTCATCTGCACTGTTAATGCTGACCATGGCCGTCTGTCCGTATGCAATGTGCGCGGCTCAGAGTCCCACCTGCACAATCGTAGGTGATGTCGGAGCGCCGGATACGTATACGTTCTCCCAAGGAGAGTCCGTCGATTTGGTCAGACTGCTTGCGAAAGCCGGTGCTTCGGCAGAGAAGGGGAGTGCGGTTGTTGTCCGCGGTCCTTCGATGCAGATTCTCTCGACAAGCACGAACCAGCACACGCCGACTCCGCTTCAGCATGGCGATATTGTCGTCTTCCGCCGGCTTGATCAGCAGTTTGCCGGCAACTTGAACGCAGTGGCCGTCGTTGACGGCACGCCACGTATTGTACCGCTTGTCGGTGGGACTCCGGCGTTGCGAGAATTGCTGGCGTCAGTAAATTTGGAAGGCGGGCAGTCTGTCGTGGCATTCGGAGTGACTGGTCGACTACCGACCGAAGAGCGTTCACCGAAAGCGACACCGTTCAGCATGGCGATGTGCTTGTATTGAAGAAAGCCGCGCCGGTTTCAGGCTATCGATCGACAGAATCTTTCGCATCGCTGTCGATTCCAGCATCGCCCGCCAGTTCAGACAACATGTTGTACGTCGATTCAATCAGTGAGACTGTTGATCAGCAAACAGATCTGGACGCTGTTTCTCCAACTTCAGCCGGATTGATCGTGCCGCCGGTCAGCCAGTCTGTCACGCTTTATGTTCCTGAAGAAAGTGATACGTCTGCTGAAGCGGCGATTACGACTGATTCTGCGGCTCCGGATGTTGACAGCATCGATCAGATGGAGTTGCGTGAGCCAGCGGCGAGTGCTCCCGCAGTATCTCCAGACATTATCGACACCGTTTTTCACAACGCGTCGCTGGCGAGTCGGGAGAACGATGTTGAAACAATCGAGCTTGGGGATTCCTATCAGTCGGCGTCTGCAGATTCGTCCAGCAACGCCATGTGGAACGCCGTGTTCGTCGTCGGCTTGCTGTTTGCAATGGGCCTAATCGTTGTCGGATGGCTCAAAACGCGACAGGAACGCGAAATGGAACGCGAAATGGAACTGCAAATGGCGGACGCCGCACGAATAACGCCGACGCCAGACGATTCCGCCACTCCGGAATCGGAATTGGAATCGGAATCGGAATCAGTCGAGCAGGATGAACTGGTTGCCGACGTTGAGTTGTCCCAGACGCCGGAAGTGGCTGCTGAAGTCGTGACCGTTGACGAGTCAATTGCTGACAATGCAGAGATCAGCGGAGATTGCCCCATTCTTTCAGCTGGCATCGAAGATCGTTGGGAAGAACAAAGCGAATCCTCTCTGGAGACGGTTGCTGAGAGTATCGAAGTGGAGTCTGTTCGGAGCGAAACTGGTGAATGGTCTGCCGCCGATTGGCAGGAGTTCGAGACCGGCAAAGCAACTGCTGAAGAGGAGCCCGCCAATGGTAGTGACATTCTTGAAGAACTGATTCAGAATCGGCTGCCAATACAGCTTCAGCAGGCCGAGTTGCCGTTGCAGATCGCGTTGTTTGGCGAACCAGCCGGGCCGCAGAGGCTGCGTGTCGACGCTGCTCACACAAAGCTGGCCGCGCCGCACATGGCAAAGGTCGCTCGTCGATCGAAACAAAAAATGCCAGTCGCATCTGTCGAGTCGACTGCAGGTAATGAAGCTAAGACCAGGGCCACAGAAAAGACTGTGAGATCTCCTGCCGCGCAGAGTGATGACGGAAGCCGTTTTGATCACGCATTGAATTTTCATGAGGAGCAGTCTGACAAATGATCACGGCAATTGATTTCGGATGCCATACCATTCGCTCGGCGTTTCGTACGTCGTCTGATCCATCTTCCATTACGCTGTTTGCGGAACGCTCAGAATACGCTGTGCTGCCCGGACAGGAATCTCACCGCCAGGCCTTGTGCGAACGGCAGATTTCCTTTGGGGAATGCGACGACAGCCTGGTCGTCTTTGGCAATCGAGCGGCTCAGGTTCGCTGGCTAAGTCGGAAACCCTGTGCGCCACTGTTTACGGATGGTGGTGTCCCCACGACCGATGCGCCAGCGCGTCAGTTGTTGCACGTATTGACTCAGGCCATGTTGCCACAGGACCTTGGCGAGTCCGACGTTTGCTGCTTTACCGTGCCCGGCGGAAAGAAGAAGAGCGACAGCAGCGAGTTTCTGTCTCGTCTGATCCGCATGCACGGTCTGGAACCCGTCCCCGTGTCCTCTGCCGAAGCGGCTGTGCTGGCTTCCGGCGGAGAAACGAAATTCACGGGCATCACCATCGTGCTGGGAGCAGAAAGTTCGGAAATAAGCGTCTGTCGATATGGTGTCGAACTGGCTTCGGAAACGCTTCCCGTCGGTGCGAACTGGATCGATGTGGAGATTGCCCGGCAGTTCAAGTTTCAGGTATGGGACGAATCTGGAGAGTGCTATCTGGACCTGCAGGCTGTGCGGGAATGGAAGAGCAACGACCGCATTCATCTCCGCAACGGAGTTGGAGAACGTGAAAAAACTCTCGCTCGACTCTACGGTGCCGTGTTGAATCAAATAGCGCGAGCGGTACGTCAACTCCTGCACTCTCCAGCGGTAAAAAGTGCCTTGGGAAATGAGCGTTTGGGTGTTGTTTGCGCGGGTGGGCCAACACAGATTCACGGTTTTTCGGGGGCCATGACCGAACGGTTCGTTGACCATGATGTGGCCAGCGAAATCCTGTCGGTAAAGACAGTGGAAGCCCCAGCCAATGCTGTCGTGCGTGGCCTGCTGATCTATGGAGAACTGGAACAGCGAAGGCTTTCACGCCGGAAGTCTGCTGCTTAGAGATTCGTGCCGTCAGCGTGAGTTGCCATCAGATGCGATCCATGTATCGGATGAATTCAACTTCAAGGCGGGCGATGTCCCCGAATGCGTCCTGAAAGTCTTTTAGTCGCTGTTGGGCGCTGTAGCCTCTTGACGCGTCACGTTCGACGATCGTTTTCAGGTACCGGACGAACTGCAGTCGCCGCGAGGAATTTTCCAGCAGGAAGAAGCTGAAGGCCCACGCTTCACTGTAGGAATTCAAAGTTGACTTGTGAAAAAAATCGTCCGTGGCAATAAGCTTCGCCAGGCTGCCCATTGGCCTCTTGGGGCGATGACGCCGCTTGAACCAATCGGCACGTTCTGAGTTGATGCGATCGCTGATCAACTGGCGTCCGGACTTCTTTCGCATGCCCGTGGGTTCTAATGACGTGGCCAGGCCTTCAACAACCCACACTGGCGTGCCGCCGAGTCGTGAGTGGATTCCAATATTGAATCCGACCTGATGCGTTGCCTCATGGATAACGGTGTCTGCCGTATTTCCCGTTATCGCTGCATATGCCGCGATGCCTTTGTTGGCCCTGGCGGGTGTCTCCGGATCAGATTCTGTCAGCAGTTTAGCGTCATCGAATAACGCAACACGATTCGACACAGGGGAGTAATACCCCATGAGTGTTGGTGACGGTGCAACATTGTCACGACGGCAGTATTGTGCGAATTCCGATTGCGACCGAAAGACGATTGCAACCAGTGGAACGTCCGGTCGTTTCACACGGAAACCTCTGGAATGATAGAAGTGCTCCACGTCGCGGTAGATGCTTTCGAACAGTTTTGCATACTGTTTCGCTCGGCCAGCTGGAGCACAGACCATGTAGTGAGTCGAGCCTGCGACTTCGTACCGGCCTTTGAATTCCTGAATCAGACTCTGCCGAAATGCTGCCGTGGAACCTGGCTCAAAACGCTGTCCGATCTTTTTGATCGACTGGATTTTACTGACAGGCTGGAAATGAATTCTTCCCATTCGGTCCATGAGCGTGCAGGTCGCACTGTTAACTGCGACAACCTTGCCTTCGATCGTTTTCTTTGACTTGTCGGTTAACCGCACAAGTCCGCCAGCATTTGCCGAGCAACAATGGCATGCCATTGCGATAGCGGCGGCCGCTACAATCGCCAGCCGGCGACGAAGCGGTGCAGGGCGATTTTGTTTTTCAGATTCTGTTTGTGGCATTGATCTCGGAACAGGTTTGGCTGTTGGAAGGGCCGTATCCAGTCCGGGAGCTTTTGAGTGGGGGTAGCGCAAGCCTAGGTCATGAATTCCTGTTTCGCTGCAGAAATGTAGAGATTTCGCAACACGCTGAGGCAGATTATTCGGGAGCGGAAGACTGCTGAGATTGCCGTTCGACGCTGTGTTGAGGCTGCTGGGTAGAGGTTTCTCCCGCTCGAATCGAATCGGTGGGGGTTTCCGCAATTGGTCGCCGATGAGCGGGCACCAGACGTTTGAGTTTCCGTGCAAATGAAGTCAGCAGCGGATCGCATGTGTTTGCCAAATCGTCGGGGACTTCGTTTGGCTGCGGCGTGTTTGCCAGCCAGTCGGTCAGCTTTTGAGCCACCAGCTCTGCTGTTTGAATGCGTTGTTCTCGATCCTTGACTAGCATTGCCGACAACAGTTCGTGAATTGCTTCCGGCACGTCTCTGCGAAATTCACCGACGTCCTTCGGCGTTTTCATTTGGTGCGCCAGAATGCGTTGTGGCAGGCTGCCGTCGGCAAACGGAGGCTGTCCGGTCAGGAGATAGTAAAACGTGCAACCGAGCGCATAGATATCGGCACGATGGTCTGTCTTATGGCTGTCAATTGCCTGTTCCGGAGCCAGGTAATCTGCAGTGCCAATGACACGTTCGTCGAAGTCACGAGTAATGTGTTCATCGAACGATTCTGAAATGGCGGCCAGGCCAAGATCGATAATCTTGACGACTCCACTGTCTGTTAGAAAAATATTCCCTGGTTTCACATCGCGATGCACGAGTCTTTGTTGATGCGCGTGGTGTAATCCAATGGCCGCCTGACGAATTAATTCGGCCGCCATTCGAATCGAAATTGGGCCGTCTTCGGCAACAATTCTGAAGAGGTCGCGTCCATGAAGTAATTCCATCGCCATAAAGTTGTATGGGCAATGCTTGTTGCTTCGCACGACTTCGAAGACCTTCATGATGTTTTCGTGTTGCAACTCCGATGCGAGTCGTGCTTCGCGGAGAAATCTTGGCAGATAAGAGTGCTTCTCTGCTTTAGCCGGCGGCAGAATCTTCAACGCTCGCCGATCGCTGGTTCTGATATGTTCCGCCGCATAGAGGCTGCTCATTCCACCTCGGGCAAGGTGCGAACGCAGCCTGTAAGCACCAAGAAGAAACCCCTGGTGTTTTCCTTCGATCAGTTTGTTCAATTGCCATGTCGTCAGCAGGTCTTGCCTGATCAGTCGGCGAGCGAGACCTTGTCGAGTTGTCGATTCCACCGGAAACCGTAATTTGATGTCGCGCAGTGTTTTTTCACTGACCAGACCACATTCTGTCAGGAGCTGCGAAAAATTGATTGGCTTATTACTGAGCGACATGGGCGAAATGGATGCGGTGCGTGTCCGTTCGATTACAATTTAGCGAGATTGATACGACAAACGCGGATGTCGAAAAGATAACGTTGTCTGAGTTCGACACAATCTCTGCGACCTTTGTGCGACGTTGGTTGGCAGCCACTCATCGTCACAAGTTTAGCTTAGTTTAAGGACATTCATCGCGATGATCAGAATTTATCTCCGGCTCCGGGCACCGGGAATATGACAAAAGAGCTTTCAGCAGAACGACTTAGCCAGATTTGGGCGACCATGTTTCTGTGGGCGGCGGGAGGCATGGCGGTGCTGATCTTCGTCGACAAGTGGACACAGATTCAGCTGCCGTTTCCACGTTTTTGGTACACGACCCGCGCGTTTCATGTGTTGTTTTGCGCTGGCCTGGCCGTGTTGGGCTGGCTGATGCTTCGTAGTGTGACGTCGTCAGAACAGAGTCATGACACTGAGAGAGTGGTGTTTAAATCTGTTGTGGTGTTTTGTAAGCCGGAATGTTGTTTGTGCGACACCGCGATGGAAGTGCTGGCCGATTTTTCGTACGCACTGCCGGACATTAAGACTGTCGATATCAGTGGTGACGAAGAACTGGAAGAACTGTACGCGTCTTTCGTTCCGGTCGTTGAAATCGATGGAAAAATTCGCTTTCGTGGAATTGTGAGTACCGAATTGTTGTCTCGACTCATTGAAGCCAGACAACGACAGCAGGGCAGGGCGGTGTTATGAATCTTCTCGGCATGTTTGTAAGACGTCCTGAACCGGGGCGAACCAAGACCAGGCTGGCGGCGACGATTGGAGATCACGCGGCGGCAGAACTGTACGCCGCGTTCGTTGACGATCTGTTGACTCGGTGTGTGCAACTGACCGATGTTTTTCATTTGGCGGCAACGCCTAATGATGCCGCGACGGTGGCTTGGTTTGAGCCTCGACTAACCAGTTCGACGAAGCTTCTCTTTCAGCCCGATGGAGATCTTGGCGAACGCATTGCATGGTTTTTCGAATCAGCGAATACATCCGGTGCCGAAAACGTGGTGTTGATTGGATCTGACAATCCGGACGTGCCGTCTGAACTCATCACAACAGCTTTCCGAAAGCTGGAAGACGTCGACGTGGTGATTGGACCTGCCACCGATGGTGGCTATGTTTTAATTGGGATGCGGAAGCCATGCGCTGATCTGTTCGCCGGCATTCGCTGGAGTTCAGCGTGGACTCTGCACGACACGGTTGAAGCGGCGCGGTCGCAGGAGCTGTCCGTGGAACTACTCCCGCCGTGGTACGATATCGATGTCGTCGAGAATCTGGGAACGCTGATGTCGCTGCAGGAGATCGCAACGTCTGGAGCGGCCGCCTGTCCGAAAACCGTTGCTGTTCTCAGGAAGCTGTGGCCGAAAATTTCGCAGGCTGCGGAATTACCGTGAACAGGGGAGCTTGCTGTTTTTCTGGGCCGCGGATCGCGTATACTGCCCACCTTGGTCCGCCACAGGACATGTCTCAGGAAAGCAATGAAATGTCTGGTAACGAAATCGATTTGTCGGGTTCAAAAGTTCTGATTGCCGACGACAACGAACAAAATCGCGAATTACTCGATGCTTATTTGGCGGATGAAGGTTACGAAGTCCGGATGGCCAACGATGGCCAGGAGACCGTCGACGCAGTGGCCGCTCAGCAGCCGGATCTGATTTTGCTGGACATCATGATGCCGCGAATGAGCGGTTACGAAGTTTGCGAGCGAATCAAAGCAAATCCTGAACAGCGTGACATCCCCGTGCTGATGGTGACCGCGCTGAACGAAATGGGCGACATCGAAAAAGCGGTCAAGGCCGGATGCGACGACTTTCTGACCAAGCCAGTGAATCAACTGGAACTCAAGACGCGAGTGCGATCGTTGCTGCGAGTTCGCCATCTTTCCAGCGAACGTGATCGACTGCTGGCTTATCTGCAAGAGATGGAGCAGCAGATTCTTAATCACAAAGAATAGATCCCCGCGAAAGCAGATTTATCGTTTGAGCTGACCGCCTGGATACTTCAGGCGATTTCCTGCAACTGTGTTCCACTGATCGAGTGGCGCGGCATTGAAACACCTAAAACATGGCCAACGCCACTCCCGACGATTTTGTCGAGGTACCTGAAGTCGCTGAAGATTCCGAGAAAGCGAGCGCGGTTCGCGTCATTCTTAAACCGCGCAAGGCTCGCCCGTTTTTCGGTCGGCACCCGTGGGTCTTTGAGGCAGCGATTGACGGTGTGGAATCTGCGGCTGGCGATGAGCCACAGCCTGGCACGCCGGTCGAACTCTGGTCTGCGAAGAACGAATTCATCGCGCATGGGCTATGGAATTCGCACAGCAACATTCGAGTACGGTTGTATTCCTGGGATCAGCAGCAAACCGTCACTTCAGAGCTTTTGACCGAGCGGATTCGGCAGGCCGTGGATCTCCGCCGAATGCTGTTCGACCTGAAGGATTCGCGCGTTGGCTGTCGGTTGATTTTTAGTGAGGCAGACAGCCTGTCCGGCTTGACAGTCGACGCCTACGGCAAATATTTGTTAGTAC
>CAYZYB010000043.1:0-12454 GCA_964481505.1 uncultured Planctomycetaceae bacterium
TCTCTACAACCTCGAAGCCGACATCGGCGAAGCCAACGATCTTGCCGCAGCCATGCCGGATCGTGTGAAGCAAATGCGAACACGACTGCACGATTGGTATGAATCCGTGGATGCTCAGTTTCTGCAGCCCAAAGACGGAAAAACTCCCTGGAAACCATGATCCGCACACCTGCGTCATGCGTTGGTGCGTGAATCTTAAGTCGCTGAATTCGCGAGAACCCGCCGGAAGACGCTACGTTCACGGTGGGATTTCCTTTTCAGCCCTGCGAATCGGTTCAAACCAGTAGGACGTCGCGTCGTGATAAATCTCCAAACTCATCATCGGTCCGGCCTGAGCACTCTTGCAGCAGTCGGACTATTGGCACTCTTTGCCGGCGTTATCCTGGGGCCCGGGCAAATGGCCTATTGCGTCTACTTTTCCGGCGAAGAAGCGGGGGAGTACCCTTTTGAAAACAACAAGTCCGTCGCGATATCGCTTTCACCGGACATGAATCCGATCCGATTTAATGCGTCAATCCGCCACGAATCGCCACGTCGCACGATCACTCGAAAGAGCAGTCAGTTCGACGCAACGCTGTCACTCGGCGAAACTGAAGTTTGGGCGGAGACCTTCCGAGTCTCCTCAGGCAAGACAAAGAAAAAGGATTCCGGTAATGCTCTGGCGGGAGCATTCGGCAACCGCATGACGACTTCAGCGACGAACATCCATTCGTTCGACGTCAGCGAAGCGGGTGACTATCAGTTTATGGCTAACCAGACTCGCGCCGACCTCCGTGTCGAATCGATGTCTTTGCTGGTTCGCAGCAACGTGCGACAGGTCAACATCCCGTCTGCTGTCGCCGGCTGTGTTATACTTGTGCTCGGCTTTGTGGTGGTGTTCATTCGGTTGTTTCGATCCTCCGATAAAAATCTGCCAACCGAAGAAACCGGCATGCTGGCCGAAATGTAAGTCCTGAGGTCTCACCCGGAACTCGGTCTTCACGTCCGTTCAGGACTCTGCGGAATCCGAATTTCGAGAGGCTTTCTTTTCCGGGATGAACTTGAGCGTTCCCACTTAGAAGTCAGCCCTACTTGTGGCTCAATTCGCTTAACGACAGCGGAAATTCCTTCACAACCTTACCGCTGATGTCGACGCATTTGAACGTCATCACAGGATCAGCAGGCTCAAAGTTGAAGCTCAGCTGGCCCCAGAAATTGCCTTCGTTGTAAGACCAGACGGCGTTGTCGAAGGTTTGGTGAGTGTGCTGGTTTGTTACTTTCGCGGAAACGAATTCGTATAACGGATAACCTCGCGGACGATCGGTCTTCCAGATGTCGGATCGATGGCGGTCACCGGAAATCAGAATCACGCCGTTGATCTTGTGGTCGTTAATCAGATCGAAGATCTCGTCTCGTTCGGCTCGCGCCCATTTGCCGGCCCAGGAATCTTTGCCGTCCTTGTCGGCGCCGTCAGAGAACATGGTGCCTGATGCGATGACTTTGAATTTTCCTTTTGCTGTTTTCAGACCATTCAGCAGCCACTGTTTTTGATCCGGCCCCAGCATGGTTTTGTCTTTTTTGTCGCGGTAGAAGCGACCGTCTGTCATAAAGATGTCGACATCACCGATCGAAAACGAATGCCAGGTGCCCGGTATTTCCTGACCGCCGCCGTAGTGAGGATTGTTCCAGTTTTGGCGGAAGACGTTCCAATTGGGACGCTTCCACGAAGCTTCCAGGCCCGCTCCACCGGATTGATCATTCATGCCCATGTCGTGGTCGTCCCAGACGGCATACATTCCGACGCCTGCTGTCAGTTCACGCCACGATTTGCTGAGGCACCGGCGGTAGTAGAACATTCGCTGAGCACCTCGCCGATGCAGGACGTCGATGTAAACGTTGTCGCCGAGTCCCAGGTAGGCCATCGGACGTGATTTCGCCATATTGCTCCACGCATATTCATTCGTCGGAACATAGCGGGCTCCCGATCCAAATGTGACATGGAATTCGACCTTCTGTCCCGCTGTCGGTGCCGTACGAAACTGAAACGCGTCTTTTTGAATCACCTTTCCATCCAGCATGACATTGTACGTATAGTCGGTGAATGGTTGCAGACCATCTACCGTCATCACGGCGGTGAAGTCGTCGGCTGCGGACGTTGCCATGACATCAGACGAACGTTCTCCTACCCGGATTTGAACTTTGACGGAACCAGCAGTTCGCACCCAGAACTTTGCTGATGTTGGCTTCACGTCGCCCAGCATCGGGCCGTTAAACAGCCGAACGTCGTGCTTGTCGATCAGTTTCACAAAATCCAGTTCTGTCAGCAGATCGGCCATACCACCTTCCGCGCCAAAACGGCCCGTTTGGCCTTTTGCGTCCGTGCCATAGAGCGCGTCGATCATGTAGGGATCAAGATCCTTCATTACCGGATCGGTTTCGCCTTCGGTGATTGGCTTTTTGGCGAAGACGCCGAACGCTGTGAGTGTCACGGAGACAGCAATAAGAATGGTGGCTATCGTTTTCAGCATTTGTTTCTCGTCTTCTCGGTGTTGAATCAGTGTCCGGCGAACGACGCACTCATTTGGCGCCAATACAGATGAGTTCTTTCATGGTGCGGTGATAGATTCGACCGTTGCTGTAACTTGGAGTGTTAACGGACCACGTTTCTCCAAATTTGCCAAGATCGTTCATCGACACCAGAGCAGTTTGGTCGAATGTTGCTGCTTTGCCATCTATCACCTGCACTTTGCCGCACATGAATGTGAAATACAGATACTGATTCACCGCGATCGTGTTTCCGTTGAAACACCACCACCAGCCTGTCCGTTTGGATCGCTGGTCACCAGCCACATCGATGCCGCGACTGTTGGTTGTCATGTTCGGGTACAGGATTCCGTTGCCCGTCTTTTTTTCGCCGTCGATTGTTGGCACATCAAACGGAATCTCGAGGTACTCGACCGTTTCTGTTTCGACGTTGATGCGAGCGATACTGTTTTTCGGGCCGATGTTGGTTTCCCTGCCGCGACGTTTTCCCTGAAAGTGAAAGCACTGAAAATACACATGCGGATACATACTGAGGTTTGCGTGCCACGCAGGAAAAACGGTGACTGGCGGAGTTTCTTCAGCCAGGTTTACGCCGCTTCGAGTTTCAAACTTCTTCGTGGCAGAATCATAAGAAGTGATCGTCACGTCTTTGTTCCACGCGATGCGTTTGGCTTCTGTTCCGTCTTTGGTGTTTAGCACGACAAGGTCGGTGCGAGATTCGTCGAGCCAATACGCGTACTGGGAATCCCAGCACTGCGTGACCTGAGCTTTCCCATCAGGAAGTGCGTTCCAGTTCCAGATGGCAGTGCCAGCTTTCGCGCCGTCGGCTTGAGTCAGCGTGAGGCCGGGAGGTGTTTCCGGTGGTTCATGATGAGCTCCCCGACCGTAAAGAACGGCGTGGCTTCCATCCGGCAGTTGCCCCAGCACCGGTGTGTTGTAGTGCGTGAGTCCTTCCGCGGCCGTCCACAGTGACTTTCCGGTGCGGGCGTCGAAAGCTCGCAAAACATTCCACGCGTCTTCGCGACGTTTGGGGTCGTCAGGGTCGAGTGGTTCGACGTTCAGAAGTGTGTTGCCGAGTTTGATGGGTTCGAACTGTTTGTTGAACGGCCTTCCCAGTGTCGGTGTCCAGCTGCGCGTCCAGACTTCTTCGCCGTCGACGGTCCAGCAGCCCATTTGTCCGCTGGCGTTCCAAAACCAGACGTGCGTGCCATCCGTGATGGGTGTCGGACTGCTGCTGCTACTGAACCCATACGCGTAAATGCTGGCGGCTTTCGGATCGCCAGCGAGGTCTCGTTGCCAGAGAATCCTTCCGTTGTCGGCATCGCAGCAGTAGATCACGATGTCACTGCCTTTGTTGTTCTTCGGATTTGCAGAATCCGAAACGTCCATCGGCTTCATCGTCGTCAGAAACAGCCGATCCTTCCAAACGGCGATTCCACTCTGTCCGGTTTCCGGCAACGGCACCTTCCAGGCGATGTTGTTGCCGTTTTCAACGCTCCACGAAGTCGGTACAGCTTCGTTTGTGTTAACGGTCCAGTTGTGATTCGGCCCGGCGGCCTGAGGCCATTCGTCGGCAAAACCTGTTCGGCCTGCCATCGCAAATGTGCAGGTTAGAAAACAGAGTGTCGTGTTTATCGACGTTCGTCGCATTGTTTTACTACTGCTAAAGGTTGGCGCCGTCGTGGAGTGGCCGATTGAAATCGGCTACTTCGAGATCATTTTGATATTGTCCACGAAAAGGATATTGTCGTTGTCTTGCCCAAAGTTAGACGCCACCCCCTGAGCCTGCACAGTAAACCCGATCGCCTTCAACCTGGCGGTCTTTAGGTCTTTCAGTGCTCCCTTTTCGATGTCCATGGAACTCAGAGCAAACTCAAAGTGCTTGTAGTCGGAATTGATTTCGAAAGTGAAAGTGCCTTCCGCCTGTCCACGAGCGAACTGAAGGACGATGTCGTCATCTTCGCCTTCGTCGTCTCCGTCTTCTGCAAGAAACCTAACGATCAGCTTTGATTGATCGAGTGCATCCGTCCCGGTTACTTTTGCGTCGAAAGACACAACAACATTTTCCGGGACAATTTCCGGAAGCGTTTTTCCACTGAGATCAAAATTTCCTCCTGTCGCAAATCCGGCGTAGTCGTAGTTGGCTCCCACGGGAACATCTACCTTTGTCGCATCAAGCACCGCCTGTGCGCACTTGTTAGGCGTTGCCGCGAGAGCGTCGATTTGCTTTTGAGTGGCCGCAACCTGGGGGTGGTTCGCTCCGAATTCTGCCGACAACTTCGTCAGTTTCAGTTTTAGCGGTTGCATATCCCCCGAAAGACCTCCGCGGTCGGCAATGTTCTGCTTTAGCACAAACTGATCACCGAATTGCACAGCGTCAGATCCGTCTGAAGGCCCATAGCCTCCAAACGCATAACCGAACAGCTCCGGTGTCTTACCGTTATCAAAATCAATTTCAGCAATGACCTGTTGGCCAAAGCTGAGGTTTGTAACCAGACAGGTGACGGCAAAGAATGCGACGACTGAGGTTTGTGATTTGACGTTCATGGTATACGGTCCTATTTCAAAAGAGCCTGGAAAAATTCTACGATCCCGTAGCTTAACGCCTCGTGGCGAGAATACTAAACGTGACTACAGGAAAAAATTCGTTAGCCCAACATGACGATGACGACCTGCAGCCACCCGTTTCAAAGGCAGCAATCTGCGACGACACCCGTTGAACGCCGGAACATAGATCTCCCATAATTGCCGCGTCGCTCATGCTGTCGATGAATTCGTATAGATTTGTTGTATGATCACGGTTCTACGGTCACCACGTAACATGGACGAAAGCAACAATGCTCAACAAAACACTTCCCGCCGTTCTGCTGTCATTCGCACTTTGCCTGCCTGCTTTCGCTGAAGAGTCGACTCTGGTTTCTTTAGCGGAGCGCGGAGAACTTTTATTTTCAGATGACTTCGAACGTGCTGAGCTGGGTGACTGGAAAGAGATCATTCCCGGTTTCAAGGTTGCCGACGGAGTGTTGGTGGGGACTCAGGATAAGCCTGAGCACGGTTCGGTCGGGCGAATTTACGTGCCGATGAAGGATGTGATCGTGTTGTTCCGATTTAAGCTGGCTGGATCGCCGCGATTTAACCTCGTCTTCGACGACAAGAATCACAAAGGGTCTCACGCGGGGCACATTTGCCGCGTTGCCGTCGCTCAAAAACAGATTCGCCTGGGAGACGATAAAGAGGGCACGATGCGGAATGATATCTTCAAGATGAAACGCAATCCCAAGACAAAGGCGGCCGCCGAAAAGCTACTTGAAGGTCGTGGGACAAACGTGAAGGTCGATTTAAAGCAGGATCGTTGGTACGAAATGGAAGTGCAAATCGTCGGCGACCAAATGCGTGTCAGTCTTGATGGCAAAGCGATCGGACACCTCAAGTCGTCGGGGTTGGCTCACCCCACCAAAGAAAGCCTGCACTTCACGGTCAGCGGTCAGGGAACTCATTTCGACGATGTGAAAATCTGGCAGACCGATTCAGTCAGCAAATGAATTCAGACGCCGCTTGTTCAAAGGTTGTGGGAAACGTCGCGACTTGAGAGTATCCGGTTGTTTTGCTACGACTGATGAGTCAGTTCGATCAGGAACCAGTGAGCGGACGTCCACACCTTGGAATTATCGAAGTCGCTTCCCACGAAGGCAGACGTGCCTGTGCTTTGCGGGCTTCCGAAGGAGAACTGATAAGCCACGTCAGCTCGCCAGGAGTTTCCGAGCTTCCAACCGTAGCCGACACTGACGGCATGTTCGAGCGTTGCCTGAATAAACGGCGTCAGGGTGCTGGATGGAATGGGATTTTGGTGGTAAACGTAGCCGGTTCGCACCACTCGCTCGTCGGCAATTTGGCGTTCAAGTCCCAGCCGGACAGAAATCGTATCGCGCCAGCGTAACGGAAACTGGTCGACGAATGGTGCCGTTCCGGTGACTCCCGCCACCGTGGGATCGTTTGGGGATGACAATTGCAGATCCATCTGATCGAAAGCACTCGACCAGTCTGCCCAGATCACATCGCACGACAACGTCGTTGCTTCGTTGCACTGATGCTGAAGTCCAATTCCTAAGGTTCTCGGCCACGTGACGCCCAGTGTCGAATCAAATCTGGCAGATCCAAGTCCTGGTATATCGACCTTCGTGTTACCGTTCATGTTGAAGTCCGTCTCACCAAGATAGTTCAATCCGATTCGCGTACGTGGAGTCAGCTGATACTGCATGCCCACAGACCAACTCAGAGCGGCGCCGGTGGACTGCATGTCCAACAACAATGGCGTTCCGGCAAAGGGATTTGGCCCCTGCAAAAAGTACGGACCTTCCAGTTCCATGTGGCTGACCGCAACGCCAAGTGTTGCGCCGACCGTGAAGCGATCAGAAACACGATACGACAGCGCTGGAAGAACTCGCGCCATTGCTCCCAGCGATTTGTAGGGCCGTTCGCCTGTGAACGGAGCGGGGCCGTTGAGGTCGTATTGAGCTCCGAAGCCTGCCTGCGAATAGACGCCAAAGCCAAGTCCCCAGCGCCCATCTTCGCTTGTGGTAATGAATGTGGCCTGTCCGACCGGAAACGGATTATTGTGGCCGCTGCGTCGAGAATTGTCGGAGTCGGCGTACTCAAGATCGGTGAAAAGCATGTCAACACCCACACCAATGAGCGTCGAATCCACGTTGGACATACCTGCGGGGTTGTCCATGATCATCTGGCCATTGTCGGAAAAGGCAATGTTCGTTCCGCCTCGCCCAACTGAGATCGCCCCCAACCCATCTCGATAAACACCGTCCGCCATCACCAGCGTTGAACACAAAAGAACGGCGGCAGTTGAAGTGAATTTGAGCTGCATCGTTCCCTCACTTGCACGCGCGTTGTCATTCCCTGACGCAGTCCGGATTCCGGTCCTTCCAGCGCGTTCGTGATCGGCGAAAAAGCGGATGAAGGAGTTCCCCGGGGCATTGCATTATCCGATTTCGTCGGACTGCGGAGACTTGCGGACGTTGTCTTGATAGCAAAGCCAGGTGGTTTACCGTAAATCTCCGGATGCGACATCCAAACTTACTTCCCCAGTCTTCCCAGCTACGGACATGCGGTCCACGGTTGTCTCCAGCACAACGATCAGTGACTGGACTCCGGAGAAATCTGCCGCTTTGGCTGCTTCTTCGATCTCTCGCCCGAGTACTCCAATCGACGGCAGCAACATGTCGCCTGTTCCTTTTAGCCAATGACCGACATTTCGCAATTCGTCGACGTCCGACCTCTCGGCTGCGGCATGCAACCCATCCAGGCGTTCGCTGATTTTCACTAAAAACTTCCTGGCCAGTTCCTGTCGCAGTGTGTCAGTGGGAAGTTGTGCGCTGGAGATCGAATTCGAAACAACCGGCGGCAGTACTTCCAGTGCGGGCGGATTGGGAGCCGAAGTAAACTGTGGCGGCTTGACTTCAATGTCCAGGTATTCTGCAACCGCGGAAAGCAGTGCTTCGGTGGTGATGGGTTTGGTCAGGTGACCGTTGAATCCGGCGGTTTTGCATTTTGATTCATTGTCCAGCATGCCGTTTGCAGTCAATGCGACGATCGGAAGTGTGAAGCCAAGTTCACGAAGCTTGATGGTCGTTGCGTAGCCGTCCAGGACAGGCATCTGCATATCGGTGATCAGCATATCGAATGCGTGGGGGGTTTCCGTCAGCGCATCGACCGCTTCCTGACCATCGCACACTACCGTGCAGTCGACGTTCCCTGAAGACAGCATGTGGCCAAACATAATTTGATTCGATTCGCAGTCGTCCGCCAGCAAAACCCGGCAGCCCGTCAGATCAAGATCGATGGCCTTTACTTCCTGGTTACGCTGCGTCAATTCGATCGCGTCCTCGTGATTCAGACGCGGAGTCTGGTGAAGTGGCCCTGTTGAGACGCGCACGGTGAACGTGCTGCCGACTCCCGGTTGACTTTCAACGGAAACATCGCCTCCCAGAGTCGTGGCCAGCTTTTTGCTGATCGAAAGCCCCAGTCCGGTTCCTCCAAAATTCCGTGTGATCGATTCATCGGCCTGCCGGAACGGTTCGAAAATCTGTTCGATCGTCGACGGATCCATGCCGACTCCTGTGTCGCGAACCTGAATCACCAGTTGTTGACGGGGCTCGTCAGTTTGTATCAACAGACTGATTCCGCCTTCTCTGGTAAACTTGATCGCATTGCCAATCAGGTTGGTCAGAATTTGCCTCAGCCTGGTCGGGTCGGTTTGAATCTTTTGTGGAACGGTATCGACCACTCGAGCCGTCAGGGCGATGTCTTTTTCGTCAGCCCGTGATCGCAGCGCCTGCAGCACATCGACCACCAGCGAAAATGGTTCGCAGTCGATGCTTTCCACCGTCATTTCCCCGGCTTCGATGCGCGAAAGATCGAGCAGATCGTTGAGTAAACAGTGCAAATGCGTTCCGTTGGAATGAACGCGATTCAAATTTGCTCGCTGCTCCGGCTGCAGTCGAGACCTCAATAGCAATTCGGTGAACCCTAAAACCGCTCCCAATGGAGTTCGGATTTCGTGACTCATTTGAGCCAGGAATGCGGACTTGGCTTCGTTGGCAACTTCCGCGGCATCTCGAGCTGCGGCAAGTTCGACCTGGGTTTCCCGGAGCTCATTTGCCTGTTCCAGAACTTTCCTCGATCGAGCTTCAACTGCAGCCGTGCGTTCCTGAACAATGCTCTCCAGATTTTGGTTCAATTCCTGCAACTGACGATAGCCGTCCGCGCTTTCCAGAGCCGCGCCGGCAATGGCAGTGAT
The DNA here is from genome assembly GCA_964481505.1 of uncultured Planctomycetaceae bacterium. GTDB lineage: Bacteria > Planctomycetota > Planctomycetia > Planctomycetales > Planctomycetaceae > Fuerstiella. Next base: position 9,335 of record CAYZYB010000043.1, read on the forward strand.
GTATCGAGCCAGTCGTGCTTCAACGTCGCCAAACATTTCGCTGACCTTTGAGCTGGCGAGCAAACACGCGGCGAGGCTCCCTCGAACATAGACCGGAGCCACCATCACAGATCGAAATGGCTGGTTCTGCACGTCGAAAACTCGAACATCTCGGCACTGTAAGGTTTCGGCGACCAGCGTTAGCGTGTGTTCGGGCAACATTGGCAGTTCTCCGACATCGTTCACCGTCAGCATCTCGCATTGATCACAACGAAGCATTCGCTGAGTGGCGGACTGGGTTGCCGCCCTGACTTCTTCCGGCAAAACCGTGGAAGCAATGGCGCGACCGGACTCAAGCAGGGTGTCAAAGCGGTCAGTCAGAGAAACCGATTCCAGCTTCGGCGCTGGAAACTGAGAGTTGCGAAACTTTCTGAGTTTTTGCAGAGCGTCTTTCAACGCAGCGTCTGCTCCAGGCTTTTCAAGTTCGGCGCGAACGCGCTGCAGATCGACTTCGGTTTGCAGAGCTTCGTACACGGCCGACTGATTGGTGGCGATTTTCAAACCGCGACGGAACAGCCAGAGCGCGATTCGATTTCGGCCGACCATCAATTGTGCCCACGCGTATTCCCGAAGAGCGTGTGGCAATTCGTTTTTGAATCGTAGCGCCATCATCAAAGCCTGCCGCGCAGTTTTGGCATGCTCTTTTTGAACGGTTTGGCGCCGTGAGATTGTGACGAAGGTCGTGTTTTGAAGAGATCGGCGAATTGCCGTGGCTTTCCAGGCCAGAAGCGGCGACGTATACGTGTTGATGACGCCAGCTGCAGCGACCTGAGCAATCCCATCGTCCAGAACGGCTTTGGCCTCCTCGAATTGTTCGTCGGCGATCAGTTGGACACCTCGCGCCAGCAACACATGGGCGATTCCCTGAACGTCTGATCGCGTGCGGTTGATTTCGCGTTGGAGGATTTCTTCCGGAACCTGCCCGCCGAGTGCTCGGGTCCAGATTTCTGCGAGATTCGCACACGCCTGGAAGTCTCCCACAGCAAGCCCGGACGCATAAGCTTCTTCGGAAAGTTCCACCGCTTCTTTGAAGCGTCCCAGTCGAAACAGTGACGCAGCGACCTGGTACTGAGCGATGTGCTTTTCCCAGAAGTCACCAGCGCGGTTCAGGATTTCCACGCTTCGCTGACCAACTGCAATGCATTCTTCGAAGCGTCCGGCGGCGTACAGCGCGATCGCCAGAAAGTGCAGCGACTGTCCCTGGCCCCAAACGTCATTTTGCTGAGTGCGAATTTCGAACGACCGTCGACCGTACGCGATTCCGCGGCGAGACAACGGAATCAGAGACATGGCGGGCGAATGTTCGGAATAGGCCTGGGCCAATTCGGATGTCGGTGGGTAACGCTCGGCTTCATTCATGCCGCGGAGATGAATGTACAACACAGAAGCCTGCGTGCTCACGTACCAGTATCCATGCGCCAGCCGACTGAACAGTTTCCAGGCCAGCCGGTCGGCTTCGCTGGGGTTACGTTTGGTCCCGACGAACCAACGCGGCAACAAGGTATGAAGTGTTTGAACCACCACCTGCCAGGCAGCGTGAACGGGGATCTGCCAGCCTCGCGGAAGCTTTCGACCGAGGGCGTAAATCGCCTTTTCCCACCGGCGGATCGCTAAGGCTTTGTCATCCATCTTGAACGCCAGTTCGCCTCGAAGCAACAGCAATTGTGCGCGATCAAGGGCTCGCTCAGCCGCTGCTTCGGCTTCGGCCAGCGTTTCTTCTGCTTCATGGTAATGGCCATGCAGCATCTGCACGACACCGTACCCTCGCAGCGTTTCCATCGGCGCTGTCGTTCCCAGTTTTTTATGACAGCGCAGTACGATCTGATACTGGGCCTCCGCGGTGGCCAGCGAATGTCCGTCGCGTGCGAGCTCTGCCGCTGGCAGTGCGTAGTTTAAGGCCTCCTGTGGCCGGTCGGCTGCATCGTAATGCAGTGCGATGTTAAAAATATCGTCAGGGGCAGAATCGATAAGCAGCTTCGCGGCAGTGAGATGCAACTTCTGAAATTCCGTGCCCGACAGACTGGCCAGCGCAGTGTCGCGAACCTGAGCATGGGCGAACACATATTCTCCAGCGTCGTGCCACACCAGATGCGCACGGCAAGCTTCTAATAGCAGGTGATCACAGGAGCTCTCCGGAACGCTGGCGATTGCTGCGACTTCAGAAACTCGAAACGACACACCCAGCACAGCTGCTGAGGCGAGAATATTTTGCGTTTCTTTGCTGAGTCTAGCGAATCGCGACGTCAGAAGTTCGCCCGCTTCACCGGAAACGCGAAGACTCAGCAGCTGTTCTGTATCAAGGCTCCACCCGGAAGATGTGGACTTCAATACCGCGCTTTCTTCAAGCCCGCGAATCAATGCTGTTACTGTGAACGGATTTCCATTCGATCTCTTCCACACAGTCTCTTTCAGAATCGTTGGTAACGGACCGGCCATCGATTCGAGTAGCTGTTCCGTTTGTCGCTGACTGAGGTTACTGAGTTCGATCGTGTCATCATCCGACACGCGGCTGACCAGCGAATCGTGAATTTCGTCGTCCGGAACCGAGATCAGCAACATCACTTGTGGGGAGTGGACAAGGCTCCAGCTTTCCAAAACAGCTCGTGAGAGTTCGTCCGCTGAGTGCGCATCATCGACCACCAACATTACTGGATCCGTTGTTCCCAGCGATCCAAGGACGGACGCCAGAGCGAACGCAATCCGCTTGTCTGTAAGCTCCCGTTCGACTGTCGGTTTAAGGCCCAGTACATCGGCCAGTTCTGGCGCCGCTGCACTGACTTCCTGAGAAAACTCAGCGGCCACGTTTCGCATTGCCGCGGCAACACGACTTTCCTCTTTCGCATACTGAATACTGTCGGCCAGAATTTGTCGCAACGACGACAAGGGAGACTGAGCGGATTGGTTGTTTGAATTCGATTCAAGAACGCGCAGACCGAATCTTTCTGCACAGGCCCGCGCTTCTGTCAGGAATCTGGACTTGCCAACACCAGAGGCACCTCGCACAACCTGCGGCTGAGAGCTGTGCAAAGGGAGCTTTTCTATCGTCGCTTCGAGGCGCTGAAGGCCTGCATCGCGTCCAAC
>CAYZYB010000044.1:0-12306 GCA_964481505.1 uncultured Planctomycetaceae bacterium
AATCAGGCCCGAGCTTTGCTTCTGTTCTTCCAGAATATCCCAAAGCTGGTCATCCGTCAGGTAACCAAGATCAATAAGAATTTGTCCGAGTTTTCGCTGGGCCATGATCGAATGGGTTCAGGGGACAGGGCGTTAAGGTTTCAGCACTCGCAGTCAACTGAGGTGGCAGGCTTTGCAGTCTGCCACTCAAGCCTGTTTAGTCATCGTAGTCGTCATCGTCATCTTCGTAGTCGTCATCATCATCGTCGTCTTCGTCGCCGTCTTCATCGAATTGCCCCTTCTTCGCTCGCGTGATGCGAGCGCGAAGTTCGCCGGGGTTGTTGGATCGCGTGATAACATCGCCTTCTTCGCAGAGTCCGTTTCTCCACAGATTGAAGAGCGAGTCGTCGAGGAGAATCATGCCGAATTTTCGCCCGGTCTGGATGGACGAATTAATGCGGAATGTCTTGCCTTCTCGAATCAGATTCGAGATCGCACTTGTAACGACCAACATCTCGTAAGCTGCGACCAGCCCCTTGGGTTTTCGCGGCATCAGTGCCTGAGACAGGATTCCGATAATTCCGTTCGCCAGCTGCGTTCGAATCTGAGCCTGCTGACTGGTGGGGAACACGTCGATGATTCGGTCGACTGTTCCCTGAGCACCGGTGGTATGCAGTGTTCCAAAAACAACGTGACCGGTTTCAGCGGCCGTGATCGCTGCTTCGATGGTTTCGAGGTCTCGCATTTCCCCAACGAGAATCACATCGGGGTCCTGTCGCAACGCACCTCGAAGAGCGTCCGGGAACGACGCACAGTCAACGCCGATTTCGCGTTGATTGATGGTCGATTTTTTATGGTCGTGGTAATACTCAATCGGATCTTCCATCGTGATGATGTGGTGATCCAGATTGTTGTTCATCCAGTTGATCATACTGGCCAGGCTGGTGGTCTTGCCGGAACCCGTTGGTCCGGTCACCAGAAACAGGCCTCGAGGTCGCTGAATCAGCTCCCGCACAACCGGTGGCAGCCCAAGCTGTTCAAACGTCAGGAACTCGTTCGGAATTCGGCGAAGAACCATGCCGATCATGCCGCGTTGCTTGAACACCGAAACACGAAATCGAGCCTTGTCGCCAAAAGCAAATCCGAAGTCGGTCCCGCCTCGTTCCTGCAGTTCCTGTTGATTTCGTTCCGGCGTGATACTTTTCATCAGCGCCGTTGTGTCTTCCTTGGTCAGCGTCTTGGTCGGGAGGCGGACCATGTGCCCGCTTTGTCGCACTACTGGAGGTTGTCCGACGGTGATGTGAAGGTCACTCACGCCATCACGCACGACCGTCTCAAGCAGCTTGTCAATTTGAAGTTGGCGTTCAGCCATTCAGAAATCTCCGGTACACGACCCAGCCCCACGGAGCGACCGCAGAAGGAGAGTCGAGAACACTATCCACAGGAACGCTTCTGGCGATGCGTTTCTGACCAGTGAGTGTGATGTATTTGGGGTACGTGTTAATCAAACGTCGCTCAAAATCCAGTCCATCGTGCCGGGCCGTGCGTCCGGAATGCAGGCGGCTTAGTCGCCGTTGTGTCCGAAAAGTTCAGCAGCCCGATTGACTAACCAAATTGAAAACGAAACTTCTGTGGGCATCCGTGCTCCGCATTGAGATGAAAAACAAATAATGACAGGAGAGAAAGAAAGGATCTCCGAAAGGTGCCCTATTGTCAGTCGATGAATGCTGGAGTCCAGAAAAGGAAAGAATTGGGGTTCGGGATTGGGGATTCAGGTTTTCGGCAGAACCGTGATTTATCGCGCGGCTCGCCAAGTCTGTAGTCGCCATTCACCGCCTTGACATCTCTGTCGAGCCTCAGACGCAACCAACACTTGTTGCCTTACCTAAGCCTGAAAGCCGAAACCCAGCGGCCAGGCCGCTGTTAATGCCCTCCTTTGGATAATTTCAAGACTTCCGCCAGCGTCGTCAGGCCGGCCATGGCCTTGTCGCGAGCGTCGTCAACAAGAGTTCTCATGCCGAACAAGCGAGCTTGTCGGCGTATGTTTTGCGAAGGTTCGCTATTAAAAGCCATTTCGCGAAGCGTACTGTTCATTGTCATCAATTCGAATACAGCTCGGCGACCGGTGTAGCCAGTATGCTGGCATGCCTGGCAACCTTTTCCTCGAACCCATTCCCCTTCCTCAAGCTCCTCATCGTTGATCTGGAAGAAGTCGATCTCCTCCGGAGTTGGCTGGTATGGCTCCTTGCATTTCGTGCAAACAACCCTCACCAGACGCTGGGCCATGACCGCCATAAGGGACGAAGCCACGAGAAATGGCTGCACTCCCATGTCAATCAAACGTGTAATAGAACCGGGCGCATCGTTCGTGTGAAGTGTGCTGAAAACCAAGTGTCCGGTAAGGCTGGCTTGAACAGCCATCTCGCCGGTCTCTGTATCTCGGATTTCACCCACCAGAATAACATTGGGTGCCTGCCGAAGCATAGACTTAATAATCTTGGCAAAGTCGAATCCGATATTGTGCTTCACTTCCACCTGATTGATCCCCGGCAGGTAGTATTCCACCGGGTCTTCCGCTGTGATGATTTTGCGGTCTGGGCGGTTGAGTTCGCCGAGGGCAGAATACAGCGTTGTGGTCTTTCCGGACCCCGTAGGGCCTGTCACCAAAAAGATACCATTTGGCCGTCGGATGATGTTCTGGAAGGTCTTGTAGTTGTCATCGCTGAATCCGAGGTTTCTGATTCCGATTTTGATGTTGTCTCGGTCCAGGATACGCATCACCACGGCCTGACCGTGATTCGTCGGCAAAATACTGACTCGAAGGTCGAATTCCTTGGTGCCCATCCGAGTCTTAATACGACCGTCCTGGCATCGTCGTTTTTCGGAGATATCCATATTTGCCATGATTTTGAATCGTGACAGCAGGGCGCTGAGCAGCCTTTTGGGTGGACTGTCGCGTTCAATCAGGGCACCGTCGATGCGATAACGGATGCGAATTCGATCTTCAAACGGCTCCACATGAATATCACTGGCTCGCATCTGCATCGCCTCACTCACGATGAGATTGGCCAGGCGAATGATGGGAGCACTTTCGTCGTCGTCCCCTTTGATCGCCGCTTTTGCTTCGGTTTCGGTGAATTCGATCGCGGTTTCGGTGAATTCCGAAATCATGGTGTCGACGGATTCCGTCTCCGTTTGGCCATAATGCCGGTTGATGGCTCCCTGAATGGCCTCCATGGGAGCCATGACGACTTTGATGTCACGATTCAGGACGAAACGTAGCTTGTCCAGAGCATCGATATTGTTTGGGTTGTGCATGGCGACCACCACCGACTCGCCTTCGAGTCCGGTCGCGATTACGACGTTTTCGCGGGCCATCGATTCGGTCACAAGCTCGATGACGCTGTTTGGAATCTGCAGGCCTTCCAGTTCTACGTATTCGTAGTTGAATTCTTCTGCGAGGGCTCGGCCGAGATCTCTGGCAGACATATAGCCGAGTCGGACGATCGCGTCTTCGACTGCAATGCCGATGTCGGCGGCCATTTGCCGGGCTTCTTCAAGCTGCGTGGCGCCAAGGGTGCCATCTGCGACAAATCGTTCGAGCCAGTCTGCCATATTTGATTACTCCGGTTGTACTGTGTTCTGCCCAGCGGCGAAGGGAAAGTTTTGAGCTGAGCGGCAATCACGTGTCTTTGGGTAGCTGTGGGCTGTGTCAGTGAACTACATCGGTTTTGTGTCTTTACTCCGCGAGAAAGCGTTGGGATTTGAACGACCATGATGCCCATGAGGCGAGAGTGCCCGCACATCACTTTGTGTCGTGTTAAATTGTACCGATCATGATCATCACAAAACGCAGCCCTTATCGCGAAATATAAAGGCACTGAACATCGCGTACACTCCAGATTGCCCCTGAGATCGCGCAGAAAGCGAGGATTTTATTGCTTCTGAGCGATGTTTTCGAGTTTCAGGCCGGATTCACGGCGCGGAGGTCGGTTGAGAGAGCATTTGTTCGGAAGTCATCTGGGACAATTGGTGAGGAGTGATCCGGCAGCGTTTGGCAGACTTCGATGGCCGCAGTCCAGGCCCACATTCTCAGAACAAGCAGCGCAGTCTTTTCCAATGCAGGGCGTCCCGCATTCCACTATTTCATATGGTGCCGAACGATTCGCCAGAACGGCCAGTACCAGATGACGTCATTGATCGGCAGCAGCCAGAGGACGTTGGGAGAAACCTGCCCTCGCACAACCGCTGTTGCCATACCGATCGCTCCAAGGACTTTCGCCAGCAGCCCAATCAGTACGATGCCCCAGTGTTGTTGCGGATTTTTAGCAGCCATGCCATAGCCAACAGCCAGCAAGCCGATGAACAGGCCGGTTCCCTGCCACAGATGTAATTCGTGCGGCACGGTGGCAAAGCCGTAAACTCGAGAAGAAAGTTCCGGGAACACCATGATAAACACAGCCCACACGGCGCAGTGAGCGCAGGCGGCGTTTAGCACCAGTCGTTGCCAGCGGGGTGAAGTTCTCTCTGCGTCGTGGGTCACGTCATGACGTTCCGGCTATGGCATGGAAGCGATTTTGTTTGCAGCGCGAGTCAGGATTTCCCGTCACGCAACATTTCCAGGGCAGCGTTTCTGCCGCAGGCTCCCATCACCCCGCCGCCCGGATGAGCGGCCGCTCCGCAAAGATACAGACCATCAACCGGCGTGCGGTAATCGCTCCACCCAGGAACGGGTCTCATACTAAACAGCTGGTGCAAAGGCATGGCGCCTTGAAAAATGTTGCCACCCGTTAAACCGTAGACGCGTTCCAGGTCTAACGGCGAAAGGACCTGTCGATGGACAACGGCATCAGAAATATTGGGAGCGTATTGTGCGATCTGCTGAATACAGAGGTCTGCGAATTCTTCTTTTGTGGCTTCGTCCCAGCTTCCCTTTGCCAGTTTGAAAGGGGCATACTGCACGAACAGTGATGCGACATGCATTCCTGGTGGAGCAATGGAATCGTCAACGGAAGTTGGAATCGTCATTTCAACGATCGGTCGCCGCGATGGAATTCCCTGCGAAGCATCGAACCAGGCGTCTTCCAGATCCTGCATGGCAGCATTGATATGAATCGTTCCGCGATGTTGTGGGCCGACTTCCTTTCCGGGGAGGCAGGTGAAGTCCGGTAGCTCGCTGAGTGCCAGGTTAATTTTCATACTGGCGCTGCTGTAGTCGATGCGGTCGACGGCCTGCTGGAAGGATTTCGGGAGCTCCGTGTCAGCCATCAGGCGGTTGAATGTTTGATGCGCGTCGATGCCTGATGCGACACACGACGCGTTGATTGTTTCTCCCGTGTTAAGCCGGACTCCTGTGGTGCGATTGTTATTGGTCAGGATTTCCTCCACGGCGACTCCAGTGCGAACCTCCACTCCCGCTTCGCTGGCTGACTTTGCGATTGCTTCAGAAAGCTGCCCCATGCCGCCTTTGACGTAGCCCCAAACCCCACGAGTTCCGCCGGATGCTCCCATGACGTGATGCAGCAGCACATAGGCTGTTCCCGCGGACGATACACTTTGAAAGTTGCCGATGATTGCGTCTGTGGCGAGTGTCCCCTTGAGCTGATCGGATTCGAACCACCGATCCAGAATCGGCCGCGCAGCACCGGTCAGCAATTCAATGGCTTCGGGAAGCTGATCTCCCAGAGATTCAAACGCCTTGTAAAGATTGCGAGCTTTCCCGGCGTCGCGGATCTTTTTCCCCAACGACCGGCGACGCCATTGCTTTGGCAGCGGCAGCAAATCCGGAGGCGTGGCACTTAGGATGGGTTCCAGTTTTTCGGCAACATCCGTGAGCAGCTTTTCGTACCGCGGTAAAGCGTCTGCGTCAGCTTTCGAAAACTTGCTGACCTGTTCACGGTTCTGGTCGGAGTCCGGTCCCAGCATCAGGTGGCTACCATCTGCAAACGGCGTAAACGACGACGGCACGCGGCGCAGCACTTCGTACCCGTGACGTTTCAGGTCCAGATCTCGTTCCACTTCCGGCAGTAGCAGGCTGACCACATACGCGGCGGTGGAAATCTTATATCCGGGCCAGAGTTCTTCTGTGACGCATGCGCCGCCGACGAGTGGCCGACGTTCGAGCACCAGTACCTTCCAGCCAGCCTTTGCCAGATAGGCCGAACAAACGAGGCCGTTGTGCCCGCCACCAACGATGATGCAGTCGTAGTTCAAAACGGATCTTTCGAAGCAGAAAAGCGATTTCCTAATCGCCGAGAAGCGTAGTCGATCCAGGGCGATCTCACTACACGCAGCTGGCGATTTTCAGGCGATTGATTCGAGCCCACTCTTCCATGATACGACGTGCCTTTGGCTTGGGGCGGCTATTCAGTAAACCCAAAGCCGTCACAATCTGCTTGCGAGCCGGGTTGACTTCGATGGTCAGTTCCCGCTTTGCTCCGTCATAGGAGTGCTGTTTGACAGACCAAATTGAACAACAACCGATTGCGCACAGGTCGTCATAGCTGCCGACGCAGTGTTCCAGTTCTTCGCCTTCTCGATTGAGTTCGACCGGGTCGAGGATTTCACGGACTGACCAGATGAGATAGCCGTTTGGAGAATTGCGGGAATCGTCATAATGATAGCCACGCAGTCCGGCCGACTTCCACTTACCGCGCCGCCACGTTTGCGTTTCGGCCTGCTGCACCTTCCACTTTCGGCGGCTGACAGATACTGGTCGCGTTTGAACTTCCTGGCCTCGCTTCAGATACCCACGCCCCCACGAAATCGCCTGGTGAAATGTGAGATGATCGGGCGCTTCGGCAAAACTCTTTGCCTGCCTGCGATCAAAAGTACATGGAGTCGACGTCCCTCGGATGGTCCCTGTGCGCGCCATGTGAATATACCACGCTTGGTATTTGCGGCCATCCTCACTGGGAGCAACCAGCCACGCCTTCATCATGAACGGTGGAACCGGATGCACGTCAATCAGGAATCGAACCAACGACGAAAAGACCGCCATCGGCGTGTTGCCGGTGGGCTTCCAGCCTGTGCACGAACGTTGCCACTGTTTGTGGTGCCATGCGAGATTCATCAGTCCCAGCAACGCGGTTTCAGCGATCTCAGAAACGGTATGACGGCAACTGGCGTGCGGTGAAAGCAAATCCGAACTGGCTCGAACAACCTGCACGAGATCGTGATAACTCTGGAACGCCCGATCGTTGTTCCAGTCGCGATAGGATTCCGTGATTCGTTTATCAATTTCTCGACGCGCAGCATCGCGTCGTTTTGCAGTATGGTAATGCATCAACCTCACTCCACTCAGATAAGTCCGCAACCGCAGCGCATACAGCACCGCAGAGAAAATCACCGACGACGTCGCTGACTAGCCGGGCAGCAAAGAATGAAGGAATCGCATTAGCATTTTGGTACTGGCTTTCGTGAGAACCGTTCGTTTTCGAGCCGGACACAGTCTGTATCACTCCGGTTCGCTGGCAGGGGGACTGTTTTCTGAGTTAGACTGTTGGCGTTAGCCTCCTTCCCTGGATTGAAATTTCAATGTTCCGCTTTTCGAGTCTTCTGACATTCGGTTTGATTACTGCTTTTGCATTGCCGTCGGCGTTCGCGGCCGAGCAACCCAACATTCTGTGGCTTAGCTGCGAAGATATCAGTCCGCATCTTGGGTGTTACGGCTATCCAAACGCGACGACCCCCGTGCTGGATGCGTTGGCTGCAAAGTCGCAACTTTACGAGCGGGCCTACACGACTGCGGGAGTTTGCGCACCTTGCCGTTCTGCGATCATTACCGGTATGTATCAAACATCGATTGGCACACACCATATGCGGTGCAACGCGGAACTTCCGGAGCACGTGAAGCCGTTTACCTTCTGGCTGAAAGACGCCGGTTACTACTGTACGAATAACAGCAAGCAGGACTATCAGTTTAAGACGCCTAAAGGCACATGGGACGTATCCAGCGGGAAGGCCCACTGGAATAAGCGTCCGGACAAGAAGCAACCCTTCTTTGCCGTGTTCAATTACACCGGCTGTCACGAATCCGGAATCGCCAGCGAAAGCAAGTACAACAAAGTCGTCGGCAAGGGCAAACGTCATGACCGCGATGTCGTAGCAGCCAGTCTGCCTCCGTACTATCCCGACACTCCGGTCACTCGCGACGACTGGGGACGCAACTACGATGTCATCACTGCCATGGATACATGGGTCGGCGAACATTTGCGGACACTTGAAGATGAAGGCGAATCCGACAACACGATTGTTGTTTATTGGTCCGACCACGGTGTGGGGCTTCCGCGAGCCAAACGGTGGTTGTACGAAAGCGGCACCCATGTTCCACTGATTGTACATGTTCCAAAGAAGTGGCAATCCCTCGCCGGACCTGCTTATCAACCAGCGTCTCGAACGTCGCGACTCGTCAGCATGATTGATCTTGGCCCAACGATGATCAGCCTTGCAGGCGCTGCAACTCCGGAACACATGCACGGGCGAGCATTCCTTGGTCCGCATGCGAAGTCGCCAAGAAAGTACATCTTTGGAGCTCGCGATCGCATGGACGAACGGTATGACATCATCCGCATGGTCCGCGGGCCGCGTTTTCGCTATGTCCGCAACTACGAACCGTACAAAACCTGGTATCAGTACATGAACACGCCGGAAAAAGGACGCACGATGCAGGAAATTCGCAACGCCGAATCCGCGGGCGCTCGTCCAACCGTGGCGCAGTTTCTGGTTCCCCGAAAACCGCTTGAAGAACTCTGCGATGTCCAGAACGATCTTCACGAACTGAAGAACCTTGCCGCCGACCCAGCCTATGCCGAAAAGCTGGCGGAGCTTCGTGATCAACATCTGCAGTGGGTGCTGGACACAAAAGACGTCGGACTGATTCCGGAAGCCGAACTGCAGCGTTTGCGAGAAATCAGCAACAGCGAATGGGCCATTCTGAACAAAGGAGACGACGTCGCGACTCGCGTGCGAACCATCCGTGATGCGGCCGTGCTTGCGGGAGGAACCGACAGCAGCGACGGTCCGCAGTTGATGAAATGGTTGGAGCACGGCGACGCAACGGTTCGCTATTGGGCGGCTACGGGCATCGGCAACCGCACCTTCGCGAAGGCCGAACACGGGCAACTCAAGCAGGCTCTGACTCCGCTTTGCGATGACGAATCTGAGAACACCCGAGTCGCGGTCGCTCGCGCTTTGGCGAATGTCGGAAGTCGCGAAATGGCATTGGCCAAATTAACGGAAGTCCTGGACAACGGCACACAATGGGCTCGCGTGCATGCAGCCATCGTCCTGGACGAAATGGAACAGGACGCTCAGCCGGTGATCGATGCCATGAAGCGAAACAAGACTTACCGCAAAGGGTTTGTTGCAGACGGCAAGTACGCGGTGCGAGTTCTGAACAAGGCGTTGAACGATCTGGAAGGTACGACGAACACGGTGCCATAAGGCAACGACGGCGCCCCTGAATTTTGCGAGGTGTCCCTTGCCGAGGCGCACCTCGCGACTTCCCACGATCGGATCGGAATCCGAGAGAGGCTGAATAGAGCGAGTGAAGTCCCGGGGTTTCACTTGTACCTCGCTCCAACCCCGGCCACCCTTTCAGACTTCGCAACTTTCCGCGACGACATCCGAACAAGCGTGAAGGCAACCCAGGGTTGTTTGGTTTGGAACCCGGTTCGCGACTGGCTAACCTAATGACTGATGTTTCCGTAACGGTTGGACAGCTTCCGACACTCCTGGTGAAAGCCGACGTGACTATGAACACTCGAATGTTTTCTATTCTCTTTGCGATCGTCCTGCTGAATCAGTTGCCGCCCACGGCAGCGGCTGACGATCGATATACGCTGCCGACGTCCGAAGCAGGACTTCCCGGCGAAGGTGCTTTGCGGAGATACGATGGCTATGTCAAAAATTGGGTCACGCGACGATCGAAATGGTCTAAAAGCGTCGCAGAGGATCAGAAAGCAGTCGTGTTTTTGGGGGATTCGATCACTCAGGGGTGGGGGCCGGACTTTCGTGGCAAATTCAGCGGCATGAAGCTCGCGAATCGCGGCATTGGCGGAGACACCACTCGCGGAATGCTGATCCGGCTTCAGGAAGACGTGCTTTCGCTGAACCCTTCTGCCATCGTTTTGCTGATGGGAACCAACGACATCGAAGTCGGCATTGCGCCGGATGCGATTGGTCGAAACTTCGAAAAGATTATCGCTGCGATCAAGCAGCACAGTGCTGATGTGCCGATCGTGCTTTGCCGGGTGTTCCCGAGTTCTGCCAGTAAGAAACGGTCAAAAGAAAAGATCGCGAATGTGAACGCACTCTACAACGCGACGGCAAAGGGAGATTCTCAAATCACCGTCGTGGACACGTGGACGTTGTTCGCCGCGGAATCCGGAGACGCTGATTCACAATGGTTCCCGGATTTGTTGCATCTGAATGCGGAAGGCTACAATCGCTGGGCGGATGCCTTACATCCGATCTTCGCAACGCTCGGATTCGTAGATACAAAAGCCGACGACTTCGAACTCGAACCCGGGTTCGTAAGTCTGTTTAACGGAAAGGATCTCACGGGATGGGGCTTTCATGTCACGCCGCCACGGCGGAAACCAAAGAAACCGCGCCCCAACGCGCCGGTATTCGCGGAGGTGAAAGAGCCGGTCCGGTTTGATGGAAAAACCACCAGCAATGACGGTCGTTATGTTGCCATCAACGGGCGACTGGTGGTGACGACACCCGCGGAAGGCCGGCGAATTCAACAGCTTTGGACGACAGAGCAATTCGGCGACGACTTCATTCTGATGCTGGAATTCCGATCCACTCCGAACGCAGATAGCGGTGTGTTTATCCGCAAGCCGCAACTGCAGTGTCGCGATTACCTTTTGGCTGGACCGTATAAGGAGTTGAAGAAATACAAAGCCGGCGGCTGGAATGAACTCATCGTAACGGTGACAGGAAATAACGCCGTCGCGACCTGCAATGGGGAATTACTAACCGACGACATGGCAGTCCCGGAAACAGGACCTATTGGCCTGGAAGGTGACCGAGGACAGATCGAATACCGTCGCATCCGCCTCAAGCGAACCGGCGGCCAAAAATGAGCGTGCAGGTTGACCAAAGATTTCTGGCGAACCTTCGGCGACTCGGATTCGCCGAAGGGATTTCCACGCTGGTATTGCTTGGGATTGCAATGCCGTTGAAGTACGTCGCCAACGTGCCGAAAGCGGTCAGCATCGTCGGATCGCTGCACGGCTTCCTGTTTATTGGGCTGTGCCTGATGCTGATGCTGGCCGTTCGCCGCATCGGAATTTCGATGATCGCCGCCGGGCTTGGAATGTTGGCAGCCGTCATTCCATTCGGCCCATTTCTGTATGACAGCTGGCTGATGAAACAAATTGGCGATGACAGTCGTGCAAAGTGAACGCGCCAAAGTGAACGCCGCCACTTGAATGAAGTGTGCTAAGCTGGCATCTTGCCGTGTTCAACAACCACGGTCGTTCGAATACCGCCGCGTGGTGTAAAAGCGGCTTCAATCTTCATCCATCGAGGGTTGGTCACGGCCACAAGGTCATCGAGAATGGTGTTGGTGACTTTTTCGTAGAAAGCGCCGTGATTCCGAAACTCCTGCAAGTACAGTTTCAACGATTTCAGTTCGTAGCACAGCTTGTCTGCGACGTACACGATGGTCAACGTTCCAAAATCCGGATGGCCGGTCTTGGGGCACAACGAGGTGAATTCGGGAGCCACCGTTTCAATCAGATAATTTCGTTCTGGAAATGGGTTATCGAAAGTCTCCAGGGTATCTCGACTGGGCTCGGTCATGACGTCAGCTCTTCACTCGGTTAAGGTCTGCCAGTATAACAGTAAGAAATTCTACAGACGCGATCGGCTGGCGAACGATTCGCTTCTAAGGTGAGCGGTTCTACGATGTTTCCAAAATTTGACAAGCTTCTGGATTCGGAATTTGACCAGAACTCGCGTTTGCTGGCCGATGCCGGGGTTTGTAGTGACGGTTCGGCCACTCGTAGCCTGATGCGTTTGCATGTCGCCTATCAATCCTGCAGGCCGGCGGAGCAAGTTAATCTCGAACCACCCTGGTATCAAACCCTGCGCCGGGTTTTGCTGGAAGCGCCGCTGCCCGGCGCAGTTGTGCGGGCAGTAGAACGGCTGGTGGCGAAAAGTCCCTCGCCTAAAGATGCCTTCGATCTGTTTCACGATGCGCCACGATCGCTCGAAATTCTCGCCCGGATTGCGTGCGGCAGCACTTTCCTGACCGAAACATTGCTGCAACAGCCCGCCGCTCTTCGGGAATTGGCAACAGAGCGACGTACAGCC
>CAYZYB010000045.1:0-12297 GCA_964481505.1 uncultured Planctomycetaceae bacterium
GTTCTGCAGCACATGCGGGAATCAATCGCAGCGGCGTCTGAAGAAAAGCTGCAACTGTCAAAATCAGGATTATTGAAGAGCAGCAGCCGGGATCGTGCCGGGGACCAAGTCTCCTTCAACGAACCAAAAGCGACCCGCACAGTCACCTCACGCTTTCAAGTCATCCGTCCGCTTGCTGACGGCGGGCTCGGAAGTGTTTGGCTGGTGCGAGACGAAAAACTTGGTCGTACCGTCGCCATGAAGGAGCTCAATCAGGATGGCCTGCAGTCCCCCAAAGCGTGGAAACGATTTCAACGAGAAGCCGAAATTACCGGCATGCTGGAGCATCCCAACATTATACCGATCTACCAGTTTGGGGATGACAAGGAGACGGCAGAACCGTTCTACACCATGCGATTCGTTGGCAAGAAGACGCTGGCCGACGCCATCATCGAACACCATGACCTGGCTGCCGTGGGCGAAGCCAGTCAGCTTGGGCTGCACCGTTTACTTTCTGTCTTTCTGGACGTCTGCCAGGCCATTGCGTACGCCCATTCCCGAGGTGTCGTTCATCGAGACCTCAAGCCGGAAAACGTTGCGCTGGATCATTTCGGACAGGTCGTCGTTCTCGACTGGGGACTGGCGAAGCTGATCGAAGACGGCGAATTCGCACACAAACTTTCGACAGCTGCGACGCTCAGTGATTCTTCACTGACAAGGACGGTTCATGGCGATATCGTCGGAACGCCACTTTATATGTCACCCGAACAGGCAGTCGGAGACCTCGACAACATCAACGAGCGCACCGACATCTATGGTTTGGGTGCGATCCTGTTTTCCATTCTGACCGGTCACGCGCCGCATTCAAGAAGCCTTGGCGACAAAGCGGATCTTCCGACAGCAATTCGCGCAATTGCGGAATCGGAAACACCCAGAGTCGGAAAACACAACGCTGAAGTATCCAGCGAGCTCGATGGCATCTGCGCCAAAGCCATGGCAAAAAAGCAGCACATGAGATTTACTTCTGTGGAGCACTTTGCGGAAGCCATCGAAAAATGGATGGCTGGTCAGTCCGGCAAAGAAGCTCGCTACGAAGCTCTGCGATCCGAAGGTCGTGACCTCTGTGGCCAGATTACAGCTGTTGTCGCTGACCTTGAACGCAACGCACGGTTTTCATCGCGGCTGCCACCCATTGCGCAGCTCATCACCGCAGAATCCGAAGAAGATGTAGCGATCTGGCGCGAGCGACTGTCAACAATTTTCGAAGGGTTGCTGGAAGCAAACCCGACGTATCGGGCGATCGTTTACAAACGTATTCGTGATGACACGTTTCAGGAACTGGTTCGGGTCGAACGGCAGAGTCAGAACGGACCGCAAATACGCATTGTGCCACGGAGCCGCCTGGCCGAAGCCCCGCTAAATGATTTCGTGACCGCCATCATGCGACAAAAACCGGGCGACGTGATTTCGGCGGTTGTGCCAGGAACCGAATGCAACCCGGAGGACGAATCCGATTATGTTCCGGATGGCCTGATCGGCGGCGTACCCGTATTCGATGTAGCGACTGAAGACCCATTCGGCCTGACGCTGATTGATTGTAACATCGATGCCGTTCTTCGCGGCCAACTGTCAAAACTATCGAAGTGCACCGAAGTGGCCGTGGTCAGCGGAGATCGCATTCTGATACGAAAACACAATGGACAGATTGACGAAGATTCCATCGGCGCTTCGGCAGAAACGCTTGGTGTCTTTCAGAATGCCATCAGCTGGCTTGAGTCTCACACGGAATTTATCGATGCCACCGATGCCAATATTTACGGCACTAGAATTCGACTCGGTTCGTCTCGCAACACCGTGATGGTTCTGCTTCGACAGGAGTAGAACCGCATCATGACGAACCAGAGCGACCGCAGGCGGTCGGTCATCTACAGATTGTCATCAACTGCTATACGACACGCCCAATACATCGGACACCATCCCGCAATTCCGGTGACCAGCAGTTCGATTTGCAGACACAGTGCAAGGATCGCTCGCCATTCGAATCTCTCAAACAACCCGTAGATCGTCAGCACCATTAGTGTGCCACCAATGATCAGACGCTGCAGTCGATCAGCGCGGGGAATGGCCCCTCGCTTCGCAGTTTGGCGGTTGCTGTCAGACACTCAATGCCCTTCTGCTGTTACTTCATCCGGATCACCAGGTTACGAATCTCGGTCATATCCTCCATGGCGAATTTGACGCCTTCTCGGCCGAGACCACTGTCCTTCACGCCTCCATAGGGCATATTATCGACTCGCCAGGATGGCACGTCTCCGATCACAACACCGCCAACATCCAGAACATCCCAGGCCTTCTGCGCTTTGTACAGATCACGCGTGAAGATTCCGGCCTGCAGCCCAAAGATGCTGTCATTGACTTCCTTCAGGGCGTCGTCAAAGTCATCGAATCGGCTGAGCACTGCGACGGGACCAAACGCTTCCTGAGTACAAACGGTTTGGTCTTTCGGGACATCTTCCAGCAGCGTCGCATCGAGCATTGCTTCGCTTCGCTTGCCGCCGCACAGTAGTTTTCCGCCAGCTGCAACAGCTTCTTCGACCCAACTGTGCAGACGAGTGGCTTCTTTTTCTGAGATCATCGGTCCGATGAAGGTGTCATCCTTCTTGGGGTCGCCGGCAATGAGTTTCTGAGTTGCTGCGACGAGCTTGTCTCGCAACGCGTCGTAGATGGTGGAATGCACCAGGATGCGCTGAACACCGATACAACTTTGCCCGGACTGATAGAACGCTCCGAAGACGATGCGGTCGACGGCTTCGTCGATATCGGAATCGGCATCCACGATACACGCCGCGTTTCCTCCGAGTTCCAGAACAACTTTCTTCTTGCCGGCTTTGGCTTTCAGCGCCCAGCCAACTCCCGGTGAACCTGTGAAGCTCAGCAGCTTCAAACGCTCATCTGTTGTGAACAGGTCAGCGCCGTCTCGCGAACACGGCAGAATCGAAAAAGCACCTTTCGGGAGGTTCGTTTCGGCCAGCACTTCACCGATAATCAACGCCCCTAACGGTGTTCGGCTGGCAGGCTTCAACACGAACGGACAGCCAACAGCCAGTGCTGGAGCCACCTTATGAGCGGCAAGATTAAGAGGAAAGTTAAACGGGCTGATGAACGAACACGGACCGATGGGAACGCGTTTCCACATGCCGCGATAACCTTTGGCGCGAGCCGAGATTTCGAGGTTCATCACCTCACCGTTCATACGAACGCATTCTTCCGCGGCAATGCGAAAAGTGTCGATCAGCCGCGAAGCTTCGCCGCGAGAATCCTTAATCGGCTTGCCCGCTTCAACACACAACGCATATGCCAGCTCATCAAATCGCTCCGTAAAACGATTGACGCAGTGGTTGAGAACTTCCTGCCGTTCATAAGGAGCCATCTCCGCGAATGGCTCAGTGGCCGTAACCGTCGCCTCAATCGCCGCATCGATCGTGGCGGCGTTAGCCATGGCCACCTGAGCGGCAACTTCGCCGGTGAACTTATCGGTGACTTTCAGGTCAGTGTTTGGCGATTGCGCTTCGTTGGCCAGAAAATAGGGCCACTCTTTTTTCAGTTTCATTTCAGGTTCCTGATCCGGATGTACAGTGAAGCATAAAGAATGCCCGAGTTTTCACAACGTGCGAACGCGCCCGGATTCAATGTCGTAAACGCACCCGATGATTTTCGTTACGTTGTCGCGTTCGGCTTTCTTCAGGTCGGGCACATTCTTCAACAGCTTCACAGACGCATGCACGTTGGCTTCGACAGATTTTTGCAGGCGTTCTTTGAAAGGCAGACTCGAGTTCACGTGCTTTGTCGCAGGCTTGATTTTTCCGACGAGCGACCGAATTTCATTCGGTTCACTGGCGATATCTTCCTCCGCCTGCAACGCCGCCGTGACGGCTCCGCAACCTTCGTGCCCCATCACAACCACCAGATTTGTCTTCAGATGATCAACGCCGTACTCAATGCTGCCCGTGACGTCCGTGTCGATCACATTTCCCGCTACACGAATCACAAACAGATCACCAAACCCCTGGTCAAACAACAACTCAGGCGGCACACGCGAATCACTGCAACCCAGAATCGTGGCGAACGGCTTCTGGCCCCCGGCCAGTCTTTTGCGCCAGTCATTGCTCAGGTGAGGGTGTCGCAACTCACCGTTCACAAAGCGATCATTGCCTGCCTTCAGTCGAGCCAAAGCTTCGTCGCAGTCCTTGGGAAACGATTCCTGAGGAGCCGCGGCCGACGCCGCAGCGCCATTCGGTAGAGCAACCGCACCCATCGCGGCTGCTGAGAAAGTACGCCGATTCATCTTCATGAGATATCTCCACTTAACGTCTTGTAGTACGTGTTGGGCGGACTAAACGAAGCCAACTCCGGCCGCTCGTCTCTCAGACCCCTAGATCACAGCGCTGCGTTCTTTGATTTCGTGATTCAGAATCCGATCATTCTCAGAGTAGTCAACCGGCACTTCCACGACATGCACGCCGGATTCGGCGTGACACTTTTGCAGCAGCGGCAACAACTCGGACGCGCTGCTCACGCGGTGCCCTTTCGCTCCGTAGCTTTCGGCATATTTCACGAAATCCGGGTTACCGTAATCGAGACCAAAGTTCTGCAGGCCCATGTTCGCCTGCTTCCATTTGATCATGCCGTAAGCATTGTCTCGCAGGATGATAACAACAAGGTCAAGTTCCATGCGGACAGCTGTCTCCAGCTCCTGCGAATTCATCATGAACCCACCGTCTCCGCAAATTGCCGTCACCGTTTGATCCGGGTGCACCAGCTTCGCGGCGATTGCCGACGGCAGGCCGGCTCCCATCGTTGCAAGTGCATTGTCCAGCAGGACGGTATTCGGCGCATGAGCCAGATAATTTCGAGCAAACCAGATTTTGTAAACGCCGTTGTCCAGCGCAATGATCCCGCGTTTTTCGACGGAACTTCGGACATCAGCAACCAGTCGCTGCGGATAAACCGGAAAGCGATCATCGTCGGCACCTTCCTGAAGGTGTGCCATCCCGTGTTCACGCACTTCCAGGAATCGTGAAAAGTCCCAGTGATCCTGCTTCTGAAGCGCTTCCTTAATCTGCCAGATGCTGTTGGCAATGTCACCGACCACTTCCACCTGAGGAAAGTACACCGGATCCACAGCCGCACTGAAAAAGTTGATGTGAATGACCTTTACGCCATCAGGCTGCATAAAGAACGGCGGCTTCTCGACCACATCATGCCCGACATTGATAATCAGGTCCGCTGCGTCGATCGCTCGATGAACAAAGTCACCACTTGACAATGCTGCGTTGCCAAGAAAACGCGAGTCGCGCTCATCGACAACACCTTTGCCCATCTGTGTCGTCACGAAAGGAATATCAAACGTATCGACGAACTGACGCAGCATTTTGCATGTCATCTTACGGTTGGCTCCGGCTGCCACGATCAGCAGCGGGTGCCTGGCCTGCTCGATCAGATCAATGGCGGCACGTATGGATTTGTCTTCGGCAATCGGACGACGAACCACGCTCGCCGGAATCACACCTTCGTCCGTGTCTTCGGCAGCGATGTCTTCGGGCAACTCAAGATGAACGGCACCTGGCTTTTCTTCCTGAGCCAGCCGAAACGCTTCGCGAACTCGCGACGGAATATTGGCTCCACTCACCAGCTGCCGCGTGTATTTGGTCAGCGGCTCCATCATGGCGACAATATCAACAATCTGAAACTGCCCCTGCTTGCTGCTCTTCACTGGCTTTTGGCCGGTAATCATCATCATTGGCATGCCGCCCAGCTGAGCATAAGCCGCTGACGTCACAAAATTGGTGGCACCGGGGCCAAGCGTCGAAAGGCAAACACCCGCCTCCCCGGTGAGCCGGCCGTACGTTGCCGCCATGAATCCGGCACCCTGTTCGTGCCGAGTCAGGATGAGTTTGATTTTCGAACCGATGAGCGAATCCAGGAAGTCGAGGTTCTCTTCGCCCGGGATTCCAAAAATGTACTCAACGCCTTCTTCTTCGAGCGCCTTAACAAACAGATCAGAGGCTTTCATGATGAACGCAGTCTTTGCAACAAAGGATTTGTAAAGTGACTCTGTACGATGGACCGTAGCAATTTGAAAGTGCTTTGGGAGACCATCATACGTTTGTACATTCGCACTTACGTGCAGTTCCGCAACCAACCGAACGCATTACCAGCGGGCAGGTTGCTCTTTCAGTTTCCAGTTGTAATCGAAGTAGTTCACCAAAGCGCGGCCTTACTGAGTCGCCTTTTGAGCCACTTCTGTCGGCAGCCAGTTCGCAATGTGCGCATCTGAGCTGTTTTATCAGAACCAAATTCTGAGCCAAACCAGTCCATGATGGCGGACATCTGAAACTGATTTCGCCGAGCGTCATGACGGAAATTCTGCGGTCGACGAAAGAAATCCCTCGCGTTGCGATCAAGCTGATCCGGCAGTCGTTCAGCCGTGTGCGCTTCATTGAGCGATCGCGGACAAGCGATCGATGCACAAACTATTGCAAAGTGAATCCGACGCTCCTGCATCTTACGAAGGACCTTACGCTCCATGCTGTCCAGAGAATATGGAGTACCGCGGACATAAAGCTGGTAATCTTTCCAGATGTTGTACCCCACAACTTTCGCCGTGTGATTTCGAATCGAAGATGTCGGGTATTCCATCAGAATGCCACTGACGGTGACAGCGTTGTACGGATTGATCCAAAAGGCCAGTTTTGATTCGTGCCTGGCAGACATTTTCGGATCGGCAGAAGAGAGATTATTCACGTATTGATTCAGCAACCCAAGGTCATTTTGTGACGACCTCCATTGCTCGTAATTCACCATTCCATCAGTATCAATGTGTTTTCTCAGTAGCTTGTCCCACGAACTGTGATCAATAGCATCCAACGACATCGCGGGGCTACGAGGCGACTCAAAACCTACGAACACTTGTTTCCCGGCGTTCCCAATGGGCTGGGAAAGCCTATTGAACCCCGGAATGGGAGTGTTGATAAGCTGGAACCGTAGCGAGAACATAAAGCTCCGCCGAAAACAGGGCCCATGAATTTGTGAATTTAGACCCCCGACGAAAGCCGCAAGTGTCCCTTACATCAGTAAACAGGAATTTTCGCCGCGGAAGAAAATTGAGTTCCACGAAATCGATATGTTGATGTCTCGATCAATGCTCAGAGCGTAAAAACGATCGTGTGCATCAAACCATGAAACGGTTCTGACAATCCCCCTTTAAGGATCGCGCAGAACAGCAAAAGGCCAAAAGAGTAAGTACACCTTATAAACACTGGGTTTTGAAAGGTTTTTGCAGGAGTCTTGAGGCCTTCTCGTAACCTCAAAATCGCCGGTTCAAATCCGGCCCCTCGCCACGTACACCTCGCAACACAAATTGTGAGGTTTTTATTGCCCAAACGCAAGTTTGAGCAGATCAGCCGGATGCGGCAGTCCTTTCGGCAAGACAAGCCTCACGCGCAGGCCTACCGCGTGTTCTGCTTGATCCATTTCCGCAGCAGATCACGAACGTAAACGGTGGTGCGAGCGAAGTTGGCGTCGTCCTGCATAATTTCCATCACCCACGGACCGCGATAGCCTGCCTTCCAGCCGATGTCGAAGCACTGCTTAAGATCGTACCGGGCATGATGATGCGCGGCATCGAGTTCCCACACTTTGAAATCACAACTAACGGCGTTCGGGAAAGAATTGCGGAGCGCTTGGGGACGCAGGTTGTCGTCCCAGTTTCCGGTGTCCGGACATGGGGCCGCCTTGTTGCCGATCGCTTTAGCGATAGCTGGTATCGACTTCGCATCGTGAGCCAGCCAGCCGGAGTTTTCCACCAGCAGCTGAATGCCGTACCTGGCCGCGTAGACGGCCAGTTCCCGATGCGCGACCGGAGCTTTCGCAGCGTGTTGCGGCACAGTGAAGCGAATCCAGCGTGCTCCCAGAATCTTCGCCGAATCGATCAAAGTGCGGCACTTTGCGTGCGCCTCACGGCGTTTGTCCGCATCTTTACTATACAGAACACCGCTGACAGGATCGTTCACTTTCAGGTTGGTGTAGAAACAATCCGCAGCATCCGCGGCTTCTCGAATACCTTTCAGATATTCTCTGTCGTATGAATCGAACCATCGGGTGTTGACGTCGATGAGCTGCAATCCCAACGTGTCGCGCATGTAACCTGGCAGCGTGAGCAGATTCAGTTCGCCGCGTGTGCGTTGCCGACCCAATCCACCCCCGGTCGTGATGCCAACGACGCCGTTCAATGAGCGTTTTTCGTCTTTAATGGCGGCGGACAAGCCGTGCTGTGTGGTTAAGAGGGACGTCATACCAGCGCCTGAAGCGCGGAGAAAATCGCGCCGAAATAGCGAGCGGTCTGAGTGGTCGTTCATGCCAGAATCTCCTTCACAACTTCGCCAGCAACGTCGGTCAGTCGGAAGTCGCGGCCGGCGTAGCGATAGGTGAGTCGTTTATGATCAAGCCCCAGAAGATGCAGAATCGTCGCGTGAAGGTCGTGAGTGTGAACTCGATCTTCAACCGCCAGCATGCCTAATTCATCGGTCGCTCCGTGAGCCATTCCCGGTCGGACGCCACCTCCGGCCATCCATGTTGTGAACCCAAACGGACTGTGATCGCGTCCGGTTCCGCCTTCTGAATATGGTGTGCGACCGAATTCACCGCACCACCAGACCAGCGTGTCTTCCAGCAGTCCGCGTTGGTTCAGATCCTGCAACAGAGCGGCAATCGGCTGGTCGACCGAACGGGCGTGCAGTTCGTGGTCCTGTTGCAGATTGCTGTGTTGGTCCCATTTGGGAGTCGTCGTGTTATCTGTGTAGTTGACCTGCACGAAACGCACTCCCGATTCAGACAGGCGACGAGCGAGCAGGCATTGGCGACCGAAGTCGTCGGTGTCCTTCTGGCCGATGCCATACATCGTCTGCGTGGCGAGCGTTTCGGCTTCGATATCGGCAACCTGTGGAGCGTGTTGTTGCATCCGGAATGCCGTTTCGAACGCATTGATCGTTGCTTCCAACGGTCCCGCATCAGATTGCATGGCGACTTGCTGCTGGTTCATTCGTCGCAGCAGTTCAACTTGTTTGTTTTGCAACGCGGACGAGCGTTTTGTGTTGCCGACGTTTCTGAATATCGCTTCTGTCGCAGGCGCTTCCGCGCGGCCGAGGACCGTTCCCTGATACGCAGCCGGCAGAAACGCGCTGGAATAGATTCGTGCTCCGCCGATGTTCGCATTCGGGCAAATCGTCACGAAGCCGGGCAGGTTTTCGGATTCTGATCCCAGGCCGTAACATGTCCACGGCCCTATCGCCGGACGAACGAGACTCGTGTTGCCCGTGTGCAGAAACAACGTCGCCTGACCGTGTGCCGTCCCATTGGTTCTCATGCTGTGAATAAAGCACATCCGATCAACATGCTTTGCCGTGTGCGGAAACAACGACGAAACCAAACGACCGCAATCGCCATACTTTCGAAACGGCCAGGGAGACCCCAGTAATGTATGGTCTTCTGTCTTCCCAAATCGCGTTTGGTGGAAGGTAGCCGTCTGACCAGTGCGACGCTGCAGCTCGGGTTTGTAATCGAACGTGTCGACCTGACTGGGCCCACCGTGCATGAAAAGAAAGATCACACGTTTGGCTCGTGCCGGAAACATGGGCCGCCGAACTGCCAGCGGGTGAGCTACCGATTGCGCTTTCGCTGAGGTAGCACCTGTCATTCCAGCAAGCGCCAGAGAACCGAAGCCGCAGGCAGTGCGTTGCAGGAGAGTTCGGCGGTCTAACGCAACATTCTTACCGTGGTGTTTCATCCCAAACTCCAGCCAAATTCACGGAGCAACAATACGCGACTATCCGAAACAAACAATCTTGCCCTATTTCACGAACCGAAAATCAACGCATTCAAACAATGTCTGTTGCAACGCCGCCCACAGTTCAATTTCAGACGCACACTTCGAGTCTTTGACGAACTGCCGAGCCAGGGCAGCTTCCTGCAAACTCGGAGCCCGGCACAATGTCCGCAGATACGCCAACCTGATTCTATCATCAACCGACCGCGATTCGTCACCCAAAATCCGCCGAGCTGATGCGGTCGATTGTTCGATCACAAAATCGTTGTTGATCAGAAACAGAGCCTGTGTGGGCAAAATTGTTTGATGGCGCTGGCCGACGACCAACGCTGGGTTCGCAGCATCAAACACCTGAAACAATTCCAATGGATTGTTCCGGAACCGGGGCACATACACACTGCGACGACGGCTCTGGAATGCGTGAGAGACTTCGAGTCGAAGTTTACCAGGAAAACTCGGGCCACCCTGACGGCGATCCAGTTTCCCGGATACGGCCAGCATCGTGTCTCGCAAAGTTTCTGCATCAAGACTCCGGCGCGTCCGTCGGCCGAACAGCAGGTTGTCGGGATCGTCGCCCGATGAGCTACCAGCCCCCAGTTGATAAGTTCGTGACATCACGATTTTTCGGATGAGCGTCTTGATCGACCAACCGTCGCTGATAAACCGTTGGGCAAGCCAATCCAAAAGCTGCGGGTGCGTGGGTAACGAACCGGTCGTGCCGAAGTTGTCGGCGGTCGCCACGAGACCTCGACCGAACAAATGCAACCAGACACGATTCACGAAGACTCGCGCCGTCAGCGGATTTTTCGGCGACGCCAGCCAGTCGGCGAGTTCGAACCGGCCACTTTGGTCGCTGGGAATTTTCGGACGAGTCGGATGGTCGTGCATCGCTTTCGAAATCACCTGAGGAAATCCTCGGGGCACCAGATCGCCGGTCTTGTGAGGATTGCCGCGAAGCCGGACATGCATATCGCTCGGCTCGTCCTGGCAGCGAACCGCCATCAGTATCGCTGGTTTTTGCGGAATCTCTTCTCGAAGTTCCGCCGCTTTCGCCACGTTCGCGGCGATCACTTCTTCCTGCGCGGCAATCCAGGATTCCACCGATGTCGCTAAGTTATCGTTGACGTCCGCTGGCAGCGTTCCGCTTTCTCGCGCCGTTACGATGGCTCGTTTTAAGCGCGTGTTTTGCTTCAACACGGCTCTCATTCGCACGCTCGCCGTGTTGTAATTTTCCAATGTCGATCCATCGGGATCCTCTCGCGGATCAGCGACAGTGTTCCACGTATAATTCTTAGACAATGGAACCAGGTGAGCACTCTGCGTGCTTTTGAAGATCCCAGCCAACGCGTGGTAGTCGGCGTGTGAGATCGAATCGAACTTGTGATCATGGCAGCGTGAACAGCCGACAGTCATTCCCAGAAACACACGGCCAATGGTGTCGATCTGTTCGTCAATGCCGTCCATAAGAAAGGCGGCGGCATCGTCGGTGATGTAACTCCGCGGTCCAAGAACAAGGAAGCCGGTCGCGGCAAGATTCTGTGCGCGTTGATCGATGTCTGCAGCGGGCAGCAGATCGCCGGCGATCTGTTCGCGAATGAACTGATCGTATGGCGTGTCATTATTCAAGCTGTTGATCACATAGTCGCGGTATTTCCACGCGTCAGGCAACACGGCGGAATTGCCGCCGCCCGTCGAATCGGCGTATCGCGCGAGATCCAGCCAGTGCCGCCCCCAGCGTGCACCGAAGTGCGAGGAATTCAGCAGGTGATCGACGAGTGCACGGACTCCTTTTTGATTCAGTTTTCCGTCTACTTCTGCCTTCGTGGGTGTGAGTCGCTTTGCCCAGGATTCCAATTCATCCGGAGTTGGCGGAAGTCCAATCAAATCGACATACAGACGGCGGATCCATACCTCAGGCGTCGTGTCTGCTGCCGGTGGAAGGCCGTTCGATTCCAGCCGTGACAGGATGAACGAATCAATGGGGCTGGTCGGCCATTTCGGTTGAGAGACGGCCGGTACTTTCGGATTTGCCATCGGCTGAAACGACCAGAAGTTAGCCGCGTCTTTCGTCGCCGTGGAATTCGCTGCGGAAGTGGACTTCGTCATATCGCCCGCTCGAGGATCCGGTGCGCCCATCTTCACCCAGATAACGAAGTCGTCGATCACCGCAGCAGATAGTCGCTGCTTCGGCGGCATCTCGTAGTCTTCGTACCTTATCGAACTGATCAACAGGCTCGAATCAACATCGCCCGGCACAACCGCCGGCCCCGATTCACCGCCCCGACGAATCCCCGCTCGCGTGTCGAGCAATAATCCGGCCTTTGGCTGTTTTGCCCGCTGGGAATGACATTCGTAGCAGTGTTGCACAAGGACCGGACGAATCTTCTTTTCGAAGAACGCAATCCCCGCGACATCATCGTCGCACAGTCCCGTCG
>CAYZYB010000046.1:0-12292 GCA_964481505.1 uncultured Planctomycetaceae bacterium
CTTCTGTATTGTTGACGTTGTTCGCGGTGTTGGAATTCGAAGTAGAGTCAGGAACATCAGTGATCGGTTTCAGGCCTAGAAACTCAGCGACGGCTTCGCCTCCGTCGGGACCTGTGGCATTGCGGTCCGGAAGAAACTGCATCGCGAGTGCGGTGAGGCAAATGGCGATGGTTGCTCCAGTGATGAACAGAGATCCGGACAACTGCCGAACTCGCGTTACGGGAACTCGCCGCCAAACGATGCCTTCGGCTGGTACGCTTCGTAGTCCAAGAGAGGACGCAACGTCCATCAAATCAGCCAGCAATTGACCGGGGTCCTGATACCGATTTTCCGGATCGGTGTTCATCATTTTTTGAACGATCGCAGCAATTTCCGCGGGGACGTCTTTCGAAATGACTCGAGGATCCGGCGGGGACTTTCCCTGATGGTCAAGTAACTTCTGCAGCGCCGTGCCCTCCGGATACGGCGGTTGACCGGTGAGCATGTGGTACAGTGTGCAGCCGAGAGAATAGATGTCGCTGCGAATGTCGGCAACACGTGGATCGCGAGCCTGTTCTGGCGCGATGTAGTCGAAGGTGCCGAGCGTGGTGCCGGCGACAGTGAGGTCTCCGATCGAATCTGTGGTTTCGCGACGCGCCAGTCCGAGGTCGACAACCTTAATGCGCCCCGTGGTCGTCAGAATGATGTTGGACGGTTTGATGTCGCGATGAACAATCCCGGCGCTGTTCAAGTGGTTTAGGGCGAGCGTTGATTGAATGGCGTAGTTGACAGTTTCTTCCGGCGTGAGCACGCCGTCTTCTTCGACCAGTTGTTTCAGCGTTCGCCCTTCGGCATATTCGTAGGCGATGTAGTGGACGCCATCGTGTTCCCCCGCAGAAAACACGCGGGCGATGTTGTCGTGCCCCAGTTGTGCGCAGGCCCGAGCTTCATTACGAAATCTCGCGACCAACGATGCATCCGCGGCAATTGTTGGGTGCAGAATCTTCAGCGCGATCGTGCGCGAAAGCTCGAGGTCGACGGCTTTGAAAACGGCCCCCATGCCGCCGGAGCCGATCCTCGAACTCACTTCCATCGACCCCATCTGAACGGTCTGGTCGTTGGAGTCTGCTTCGTCGGAAAGAGCGAACAGGCTGTCACGAATTTGCTGTGCTGTTTCACTGAGTGGCGTTTCCGGCATCACGACTGGAATCGCGTCCAGTTCTGGTGAGATCACAGTGTTCTGATTGACGGCCACGAGCGGGCGGTCCGATAGAGGAACGCCGGCCTCTGTCGGTTGAGTTGATGAAACCTCAACACTGGAATGACGAGTCATAATGATCGCGATCGCGACACGGCAGAAAACTCAGGAATCTAAGTCGGAATAACATGCCGCTATTTAGAGATGGGAGAGGGCTAATGTTGCCAATTGTCGCCCCCGACAGCCATTGTCATCATACTCCGTCAAAGGCCACTCGTCAAAATGTGCCTGGCCGGATGCGCCGCATAACTCGAAGATGCAGCGTTTCTCTGGCTCCGGTCATGCCGCTTTTTCCGTCGAGTTGACTGAGCGGGACGGAATTGAGCGGAAAAGCCGTTCTGGCACGTTGGCGTGCAGCGCTGAAACTTGTGGGAGTTGTGTTTCTACGGCGCTCCAAATTCGGTTAGACTGGATGTCCCGCGAGCATCGTCCCACCTCAATAGTTTTCCTATGAACGTCCGCCTTGCACCACTTCTTGCGACTGCTATCGCTACTGCCGGGGTGTCTGTGGTGGTTGGCGACGATGCGAAGGTTGAGTTTTTCGAATCTCGCATTCGGCCGGTGCTTGTTGAACACTGCTACAAGTGCCATGCGCAGGATGCGAAGAATGTTCGCGGCGGCTTGTTGCTGGATTCGAAAGTGGGAATCGCACAGGGCGGCGAATCGGGGCCAACTGTCGTCCCCGGCAAGCCTGCGGAGAGTTTACTGGTGTCCGCGCTGAAACATGATTCGTACGAAATGCCGCCCGATCGAAAACTGCCCGATGACACTGTGGCTGACTTCGAAAAATGGATCGCAGACGGCGCTGTCGATCCACGAGTTGGCGGGAAGACGATCGAACGAAGGACAATCGACCTGGAAGAAGGCCGTAAATTCTGGTGCTTTCAACCAGTCTCGTTACCAGATGTTCCGGCAAATCCCAACGGCTGGGCGCAAACGCCGATCGATCACTTCATAGCAGCGCGTCATGCTGAAGCAAAGCTGTCGGCAGTTGAAGACGCGTCGCCCGAACAAATTGTGCGTCGACTGTATTTTGCATTGATCGGCCTGCCGCCGGATGCGGATCAGATTTCCAGCTTCCTTCAGGATTGGAAGAAGAACCCTGCCGGCGCCATTGACAAAACCACAGACGAACTACTTTCGCAGGTTCAATTCGGCGAACGATGGGGACGACACTGGCTGGACGTGACACGGTTTGCTGAATCCAGCGGCGGTGGTCGCAGTCTGATGTTTCCGAATGCGTGGCGTTTTCGAGATTACGTCATTCAGTCATTCAATGATGACAAGCCTTTCGATCAATTGGTGCGTGAACATATCGCGGGGGACTTGCTGCCTTTCGAAACCGATCAGCAGTATGACGAACAGGTGACAGGAGTCGGATATCTGACACTCGGGCCGACCAACTATGAACAACAGGATAAGGAACTGTTGCGTATGGAAGTTGTTGACGAGCAGGTCGACACCATCGGCCGCACGTTTCTCGGTCTCACGCTGGGATGTGCTCGTTGCCACGATCACAAGTTCGATCCGGTGCCGACATCAGATTATTATGCGATGGCCGGGATCTTTCGAAGTACGAAAACTCTAACGCCCGGCAACGTCAGCGGGTACGTGATGACCAACCTAAAAGCTGGCGAGGTGGAAGGTGATTCTAAAGATTGGAAAAAGCAACAGAGGACGTTGCAGCAGAAAATTAAGGAACTGCGAGCGAAGGTTCGTCGTCCTTCGGGCAAGCCACAAAAATCAATCGATCCAGCGTCGTTGCCCGGGATTGTAATCGATGACACGCAGGCGAAATTCGAAGGAGCGTGGGTGGAGTCAACGATACTCGCGCCATTCGTCGGTGCGAGTTATCGTCACGACGATTTCAAGAAGCAGGGTTGCCGCGTTGAATTCTCTGCGGACCTGCCTGAGGACGGCAGCTTCAAAGTCCGGCTATGTCACAATTACCAGGACTCTCGATGCAGTCACCTGCCGGTTGTGATTAAGCACGCGGGCGGTTCAACAACCGTCGTGATCGATCAACGAAAATCGCCGATTGATGGCACGTTTTCTGAACTCGGAACGTTTCCCTTTACCGCGGATCAGCCTGCGGTCGTGACGATCAACGCCGAAGATTCCGGCCCCGGCGTCGTCATCGTCGACGCGATACAGTTTCTTCCGGCTGCGACGTCTGTTGCAAAGGATGAAGTGGAGCAGGCGCGACTGGCGGAACAACTGGCTAGCTTCGAAAAGCGTTTGGCAAAGCTGGAGAAGAAAAAGCCAAAGCCCCCCCAGGCGATGAGCGTGCGTGATGAAGACAAGCCCGGCGACTGGCACATTCATGTCCGTGGAGGAATTCGAAATCTTGGCGATATTGTAAAACGCGGTTTTGTCAGCGTGGCGACTGCCGCCGACGCTCGACCGATGGAAATACCGAACCAACAGAGCGGACGTCTCGAACTGGCAGAATGGATCACGTCGCCGAACAATCCGTTGACGGCGCGAGTTTACGTCAATCGTGTCTGGATGCATTTGATTGGTGAAGGGATAGTCCGTTCTCCCGACAATTTTGGAAAAATGGGACGCCTGCCGACTCACCCCAGGCTGCTCGACTATCTGGTTTGGAAGTTCGTCACAGAAGATAACTGGTCAACCAAGTCTCTGATTCGAAGGATCGTCGCATCGCGAATTTATCGATTGTCTTCGCAGGTGACGCCTGAACTTGAGGTAGCGGACCCCGTCAACGAACTGCTGACTCGTGGTTTCCGCCGTCGACTGGAGGCGGAAGCACTGCGAGATGCGGTGCTTCAGGTTAGCGGGCAGCTGAATTCAGAGGTTCGGGGCGGGCTGACGATTCAGAAACTTTCGACTTACGACAATGGGTACGATCATCAGGCCACGGATGACAATCTTCGTAGCGTCTACGTGCCGTTCTTTCGTAACTCGATGTTGGAAATGTTTGTGGTGTTCGACGTGGCCAACGCCAATCTCGTCACCGGCAAACGCGCAGTCAGCACTTTGCCGACTCAGGCTCTGTATTTGCTGAACAGCCCGTATATTCTGAAGCAGTCGCGATTGGCGGCTGAGCATTTCCTGAAGACGCAATCTACAGATCCAGCCGCTGCCGATAGAATGATTGATAACGCTTACCTGATGACCGTTGGACGGAAAGCAGCGGCAAGCGAACAGCGGGCGATTAGGGAGTATCTGACGAAGGATGCTCGGGATTCGTCTGAGGCTTCGCCGGACACATTGGTTGATAAATGGGCGTCCGTTTTTCAGGCCCTGTTTGCGTCGATGGATTTTCGATATGTTGATTAACACAATGGACGGAGTTCGTTTCGTCGCAGCGCCCGCTGGCGGATTTGAAGATACTGAAGCTGCTTCCACGCATCTGACCTTACGGTGACGGCAATGGCAAATAACTTTCAACACTTTTCCGCATCGCGCCGGTCATGGCTTCAGAAATCCGGCTGCGGCTTTGGAGCTCTTGCGCTGGGCAGCCTGATGGCTCAGGCGTCCGCTAAAGATGCCAGCCAATCGGCCGCAACATCGCTTGCGGAGCGACAGCCAATGCTGCCGGCGCGGGCGAAGCGTGTGATCTT
Organism: uncultured Planctomycetaceae bacterium; assembly: GCA_964481505.1. Classification (GTDB taxonomy): domain Bacteria; phylum Planctomycetota; class Planctomycetia; order Planctomycetales; family Planctomycetaceae; genus Fuerstiella. Next base: position 4,825 of record CAYZYB010000046.1, read on the forward strand.
TATCTTCATGCAGGGTGGTCCGAGTCAGGTTGATAGCTTTGACTACAAACCGGAACTCATTGCTCGCGATCAGAAGACGATCGATTTTGTGGGCGTTCGTTCAACGACCTTCGGAAAGCTCAGCCAACGCGAATTGATGAAGCCGCTGTGGAGGTTTCGCCAGCATGGCCAGTGTGGCCAGCACGTCAGTGAACTCTTTCCGCACATCGCGAAGCACGTCGACGACTTGTGCTTTCTTAAAGGGATGCATACCGAAGGAGTGGCTCATGGACCTTCGACGTTGTTTATGCATACCGGCGCAACCAATCTGGTGCGACCGTCATTTGGTGCATGGTTGATGTATGGGTTGGGCACAGAGAATCAGAACCTGCCAGGCTTTGTGCAACTGCAGCCGTCCGACACCAAAGGCGGACCTCGAAACTACGCCAGCGCATTTCTACCGTCGGTTTGTCAGGGAACGGCGATTGGTCGCGCGAATCGTTCGATCCACGATATGACGATTGATCATATTCGCAACCCGCAGCTTACCGAAGAACAGACGCAACAGCGATTTAATCTCACACAAGAACTCAATCACGCCCAGCTTAAACGGCGTCGTGAGGAAGATGATCGACTGGAAGCCGTGATTAAGAGTTACGAACTCGCGTGGCGCATGCAGGCGAAGGCGCCGAGCGTTCTGGATCTGAAACAGGAAACGGCAGCGACTCAGAAAATGTATGGGATTGGTGAGCAGAAGACCGATTCGTTTGGGCGGCAATGTTTGATGGCTCGCCGACTCTCAGAATCCGGCGTCCGTTTCGTGCAGGTAAACTACGCCGACGAATCTCCCACGCCGCGATGGGACCAGCACAGCAACATGCCAAAGCACATGGATCACGCGACCGCGACCGACAAGCCGGTTGCCGGTCTGCTGGCAGATCTCAAACAGCGCGGGTTACTGGAAGATACCCTGGTGTGGTGGGGCGGAGAATTCGGCCGCACGCCGTTTACGCAAAATCATCTTGGTCGTGATCACAACCCGCGAGGCTTCACCGTTTTTCTGGCCGGTGGTGGAGTGAAAACCGGATTTAGCTATGGCGAAACAGACGAAATCGGCCATGAAGCCGTTGCCGGGAAAGTTCACATGCACGATCTGCACGCGACGATCTTACACGCTCTGGGAATCGATCATGAACGGCTGACTTACAAACACGCAGGGCGCGATTTTCGTTTGACAGATGTCTACGGTCGTGTAGTGAACGAAATTTTCGCCTAAGGTCGTCAGAACAATGAATGTCGTGGATTGCTTCGCGACCCAGGGGTCATAATCGCGGAGTGGTCAGCGACGAACCGGCAGTTCATGTTGCATCAGCTCGTGGCCTTTCCCCGCTGCGATTGTCTTTGTCGCGGAATTGCAGAATGGTCGGAGCGGCAGGGCTTCAAACAAAGCCCACTTGCCTGCTGTACAAACCGATTGGAGTTGCGATAATTACGATCTCGCCACGTCCCCTTCCCGCTCGCCGAATGTTTGTCGATGCCCCTGTTTTTTCGTTACGTTTTCACTCTGGCCGCGACCTGCCTTTCTGGTGTAGCGCTGTTTTGTGGCAGTTCTCGAGTGATCGCGGAAGACTGGCCGTGGTTTCTCGGACCTCGACACGATGGCACATCGTCCGAAACAAAGATCGATCTGACGTGGCCCGAAACCGGCCCCAGAGTCTTGTGGAAGCAGCAGGTTGGAACGGGCTATAGCGCTCCATCAACGCTGGGAGACAGGCTGGTTATTCATCATCGTGAAGATGACGAAGAAGTCGTTTCCTGTCGATCAGTAGCTGACGGAAACGAACTCTGGGTGTATCGATACAAGAGCGACTTCAGTGATCCGTATGGCTATAACAACGGGCCACGCTGCTCACCGGTGCTCGCCGGAAAACGATGTTATACGCTTGGTGCAGAGGGCATGTTGAGTTGCACTGACCTGGAATCCGGAGCGGTCATTTGGCAGCATGACCTGCAAAAGAAGTTTGATCTTCCCCGCTGGTTTTTCGGTGTGGGTTGTTCGCCGATTCTTGATGGTGATCGACTGATTGTGTTTGTTGGTGGACAGCCGAGTTCGGGTGTTGTCGCATTTAACAGAGAGAGCGGTGACGTTCTGTGGGAGTCTGTCGGCAAGAACACGTGGGATGGCGAGACGGATGCTCTTGCCGGTAAACCGTACAAATGGGAAGGCGACGAAATGGTGATCAGCTATTCATCGCCAATCATTGCCACCATCCACAACAAACGGCATCTGCTGTGCCTTGTTCGTCAGGGCCTGGTGTCTCTGGACCCGGACACGGGCGAGAAGCATTTCGTCTATTGGTTTCGCTCTAAGCTTAACGATTCAGTCAACGCCGCGCGGCCAGTGGTGATTGGTGATCAGATTTTTCTTTCTGCAGCCTATCGCGTTGGTTCTGCGATGTTAAAAGTTGCCGCGGATGGGCAGTCTGTTTCTGAAGTATGGAAGGATCCCCGAAACATGCTGGCTCACTGGTCGACGCCTATTCATGTGGATGGTTTTCTTTACGGGTTCAGTGGGCGACACGAAAACGAAGGCGAGCTCCGCTGCATCAGTGTCAAAGACGGCAGAGTTGTTTGGCAGACGACGGGATTTGACGACGATGTCAGCACACTTGGTCGAGATCAGAAGACCGGCAATGTCGTCGTGAAGGCGACGAAAAAACCGGTTCCGTTTCCGTTTTTTGGCCGTGGTTCGCTGATTCAGGTCGGCAAACGCTTTGTGGTTCTGGGTGAACGTGGCACACTGTCGATCGTTCATGTGAATCCTGAGACGTTTATCGAAGACCGCCGGGCGTTCTTCAGAGAAATTCACTATCCAGCATGGGCGGCGCCTGTGTTGTCGGATGGAAGACTCTATCTTCGCAGCGAAGACTGGCTGGTTTGCCTGGATGTGAGTGCGAAGTAGTTGCATTCGCACATCGATTACTTCAACTTGCTAATTCGCAGAGGCTGCTCTGCACTTGTTCAATATTTACTCAGGAGATTCAAACGTGATGATACGATCCTGCATGATCATGCTGACGATGCTGTTGTTTTCTGTTACGAATGTCGTTGCCGAAGACGAATGGATAACGCTGTTTGACGGAGAGACTCTTGAGAACTGGGACGGCGACCCAAAACTGTGGAGCGTTCAGGATGGTGCGATCACCGGAACGACGACCGCAGAAACGAAACTGAAGGCCAACAGTTTTTTGATATACCGCGGTGGAGCATTCGATAATTTCGAACTGCAGCTGGAATACAAAATCATCAACGGTAATTCGGGCATTCAGTACCGGAGTTTCGAACTGCCCAATCGAAAATGGGGCCTTGGCGGCTACCAGGCTGACTTCGAAGCTGGTGATACGTATTCGGGAATTCTGTACGGCGAAGCATTTCGAGGAATTCTGGCTCTTCGTGGGGAACTCACCGAACTGACATCCGGCAAGAATGGGAAGATGGTGAAAACCGTCGTTGAGAAAATTGGCGACACGAAGGAGATTCAGGCGAAGATCAGGAAAGAAGAATGGAACAGCTATAAGGTCGTTGCGAGCGGTCATCGTTTCCAGCACTTCATCAATGGCACCAGGACCATTGAATGTGTCGATAACGATTTGCCGAAACGTCGGGCGACAGGTTTGTTGGGGCTGCAGATTCACGTTGGCCCGCCGATGGTGGTGCAGTTCCGCAAGATTCGCATCAAAAAGCTGCCAGCGCCAAAGACGGTGGCCTTCATTGCGGGGAAGCCAAGTCACGGGTTTGGTTCACACGAACACAAAGCTGGCAGCATGCTGCTTGCTGATGCTCTGATTGCCAGCAGCCTGAATATCAATGCCTCTGTGTATACGAATGGCTGGCCAAAAGATGACAGCGTTCTGGATCACGCCGATTCAATTGTCATTTACAGCGACGGTGGCCCGCGGCATCCGTTTAACGATCACCTGGATCGATTAGAAGAACTTCAGAAACGCGGTATCGGCATGGCGTGCATTCACTACGGCGTTGAAGTTCCCATCGGTCCGTCCGGCGAAGCCTTCAAGCGGTGGACTGGTGGATATTTTGAAACGGATTGGTCCGTGAACCCTCACTGGACCGGCACGTTCGACGAATTTCCTGATCATCCGATCACGCGTGGTGTGAAGCCATTCACCGTGAATGACGAATGGTACTACCACATGCGTTTCGCTGAAGAAATGCAGGGTGTGACCCCGATCCTTAGCGATCTTCCGCCTTCCAGCACGTTGGTTAAAGAGAATGGCTCGCTGGCTCGCAAAGATGGAGCTCACAGCAATAACCCGCACGTAAGAGCTGCCGTATTGGAACGCAAAGAGCCTCAGCATGTGGCATGGGCTCGCGTGCGAAAGGATGGAGGCCGCGGGTTTGGCTTCACCGGTGGACACTATCACTGGAACTGGGGCAATCGCAACTTCCGCACACTGGTTCTGAACGCGATTGCCTGGACGGCTCACGCAGAGGTTCCGGCTGACGGCATCGTCTCAAAAGATATCGGCATGGATCAACTTATGGTGAACCAGGACGAAAAAGTTCCAGGCAAGTTCAATCCCGATCGCATCCAGGCCATGCTGGATGAATGGAACGGGGAATAAAGAAAGCAATTGTTAGTCGACAACTCGAAGAATGCACGTCAGCTTCGAGTTGTCGGTGCCATTGGACGTTGGGCAGGGTGTATTCGCAGAAAGTTGCGAAGTGGTAGAGTGGGGCCGGGGTTGGAGTGATGCACGAGCGAACCCCCGGGGTTTCCTTCGCAAGCTCAGTCCAATCATGGCCACCCATTTCAAATGCGACAATCCGCTACCGCATCCATTGGGCATTGGATGAGAACAGCAATCCTACGCCCAGGCTGGCATCGGCCTGCGGAACGAACACCAATGTGCAACTACGCCATCAGTTGATTCTGTTGATGCAGCTGGCGAAGTTCCTGGATCGTCTGTCCGATAAATTCGAATCGCTGGCGAGTGATATGCACTGTGCGTGTGTTGATGGCCAGGTCCAGGACGACTTCCATGCGTTTTCGGAGTGGTTTCGCAACAACCGAGGCTTCACCGGTCGCCGGGTTTCCGTGCAGCTTTTCCAGCCACGCGGCGGAGTCGTCTGATCCTGTCACTTCGCGGCAAAGGTCGCGAGCGAGCATGCTGGCTGCCATGCCAAATTCATTCGCTTCAATCTTTCGGTCGGCCGTTAGGTCGTGGGCTGTTTTCATTTCACGGTGAGGCATCGCTGCGCGAAAAGGGTTGCCTGCCGATAGCAGTCGCCAAAGCACAATCAGTAGAGCCAGCATCGCCAATGCGAACATGACGTAGCGCTTGTAATACGGCGGTGCGACGTTACGTGGTCGGTTGGCCAGAAATTCGTTCGCAACATTGGATGTTTCGACGTTCTTTAGAACAGCGTTGGCAAATCGGAGCATCGATTCGAAGCCGCCTTCTGGTCGAGGCATCTGCTCCGGCAACGGCAGATTCGGCGAGGATTGGGCATTTGGATCCAACGCCGGACTTTGCTGGTAGCTTTGCAGTGTCGATCCATCTGCAACGAATAACAGTTTTGATTTATTGTCGGTACAGAGCAGTTGGCTCATGTTGATTGCGAAGATGGAGTTATCCCCGTGCCATAGCATTCCATTGGTAAACAGGCTTTGATCTGACGTTAGAAACATTCGCCCCGTTGCTGTTTCGGAAATTTTGACTTCTACAATCAGCGGTTCGGTGGAAGCCCCACCTGGCGAACAGTTACGAGGCAGGCGAGCGATCACGTCCCAGGTTGGAAGGAACCATCGTGGTTTTGCCAGCCAGCCGGATCGATTCACGACGAGCCTGTTTACGCCTTCCATGAGTGGGTGTTTCGAATCGAGGTTCGTGATTTCAATACAGTCGTCGTGATCCTGATAGCGATCTTCTGTTCGCAGTGTCTTCACGGGACCGGGTTGGAATTCGGCCAGCCGCCCGCCGGAGTAATTCGAATCGCACGCCAGCAGAACTGTCCCGCCCTCTTCGCAGAATCGTTCCAGAATTCGAGGAGCCGCAATACCGTTCAGGTTGCCCATCAGGACAATAACGGATCTGCCTGGTGCATTGATGATTGCGTTTATCTCGCTGGATGTCTGCAGGCCGTTTTGTTCCAGCAGCATTTGAAAAAGTTCAAATCGAAAGTGCCAATCCGGATCATCGGCGGCGTCCATGTTTTGAGCGATGGCCGATGCGCTGGATGCGGAGAGCATTAGTATGGATAACAAAAAACGCATCATCTTTTTCCACACTGATTCAGTGCGTGACGAGCTTCCTGAATCTGCTCAGGTGTAAACTCTTCGTCATCCGGCAGATAGCGAGCCTGCTCATAGAGCTCGGCAAGCACTCCTGCCTGATACGTTGTATCCGGTGATTGTTCGGCGATCTGTTTTGTGACCATCCGGTGAGTCCACCAGTGCTGCGCGAGTCGTGTTGGATGCAGTGCCATTTCATGGAATGCTCGAACAACATCGGCTTTGCCACGAATATCCACACTTCCACCTGTGCTGCCAGTGGAAGGCAGCAGGCCTGCTTGTTGTAGCAACCCCGTTCGCCATGCCAGCAGTCCTGCAATAATGGCAATCAGAAGAAAGGGAACAATCAATGCGGCGAGGGAAACGTCAGGCGTTGCTGTTGCATTCGCCGATGGTTCATCGGAATTGGGGGAATTCAGTGTTGTGTTCGGATCATCGGTCGGCGATGGAGGCTTCACGAGGTCTGTGATCATTTCGTTTGTTGACTTCATGATTCCGCCAAGTGCAGACTCAGATTTCTCAGCGTCTGGTACTGCATTCGAACCAACATTTCCGTCACTCCCGGGGGCAGCTGGCTTGAAGGTGATATCGCCGTCCTTAATCATCTCGAAAAGGTCTTTGGAAATCCCCTCAACTGCCTGCGCGAGCGACTCTTGCATTCCGGCAGGCGTTTCTCCTGATGTGCTTTTTGCCTGAGGGTTGCTGCGACGCGTTTCGCGGACGATATCCTTAATCGCTTCCTTGAAACCCTGTTGTTTCAGAACCTCGCGTGCCTTGTCCTGGTGTTCCTTTGCTGTGTCCTGGGCGACTTCCGCATTTGCTTTTGATTCGGTGCCGTTTGAGTTCTTTGGAACTTCGCTGCCGCCTTCTTTGGTGTCGGGCGTTGAAGACTTTGCCGACTGCGCCGCTTCCGGCATCGGAACGTCTTTCATTTGTTCCAGGAAATCCTCAATGGAAAAGCCAGGGGGTAAAGTGCTCTTTTTTCCGCTGGGGCTCCACGAATAATTGCCGCCCTGCGATCCGGTGTCGTTTCTTTGTTGGTTGTGTGGTTCAGTTCCGGAGTTTTGCTGTTGTTGAATCAGAGAATCCAGCAACTCATCCCATTGTCTGTCTGTTTGTGGTGTCGACGAGCGGCTGGCAGAATCGTTTCGGGAGTCGCCACGTTGATTTCGGGAT